>WFZY01000257.1 GCA_015489265.1 Flavobacteriaceae bacterium
ATTGGGAACACCGAGACAAAAATGTCATAAATTTTTGGTATGCTGTGGCAATGTATTTGCCTTTTTGGTAGCTTTCGGTTTTTCAGCAATAGCCATCTATTTCTATTTTAATTAAAAATAATAAATTATGTCAACAATAAATATCAAAGAAGGAACTCCTTTAAAAGCTAAAATTCCACAAGGGGATTTGGCTAAAAAATGGACGACATACAAGGACAAAATCCGTTTGGTTAGTCCTGCCAATAAAAGAAAACTGGACATTATCGTTATCGGAACCGGTTTAGCCGGTGCTTCTGCTGCTGCTTCATTGGCAGAATTAGGTTATAATGTAAAAGCATTTGCTTTTCAAGATTCACCGCGTCGTGCGCACTCTATTGCGGCTCAAGGCGGTATTAATGCTTCTAAAAACTATCAAAATGACGGCGACAGCGATTGGAGATTGTTCTATGATACTATAAAAGGCGGTGATTATCGCGGACGCGAAGCCAATACTTATCGCTTAGCGGAAGTGTCAGGGTCTATCATCGACCAAGCCGTTATGCAAGGCGTCCCTTTTGCTCGCGAATATGGCGGATTACTCGATAACCGCTCTTTTGGTGGTGTTTTGGTTTCCAGAACCTTTTATGCCAAAGGACAAACCGGACAACAATTGTTGTTAGGTGCTTATTCGGCTTTAAACAGACAAATTGCTCGTGGTAAAGTTGAGATGTACAACCGTCATGAAATGATTGATTTGGTTGTAATTGATGGTCATGCCAAAGGTATCATTGCCCGTAATTTGATTACCGGTGAACTCGAAAGACATTCGGCTCATGCCGTAGTCATTGCTTCCGGTGGTTACAGTAATGTTTATTTCTTATCTACCAATGCCATGGGCTCAAATGCGACAGCCGCTTGGCGTGCACACCGAAAAGGTGCCTATTTTGCCAATCCTGCTTTCGTACAAATTCACCCGACTTGTATCCCGAGAAGTAGTGAGCATCAATCTAAATTGACGTTGATGTCCGAATCTTTACGTAATGATGGTCGTATATGGGTGCCTAAAAAACTCGAAGATGCTCAAGCCCTTCGAGAAGGTAAACTAAAACCGACTGACATTCCCGAAGAAGATCGCGATTATTACTTAGAAAGACGCTATCCTGCATTTGGTAACTTGGTGCCGCGTGATGTCGCCTCGCGTGCCGCCAAAGAACGTTGCGATGCCGGATACGGTGTCAATAAAACCGGCGAAGCTGTCTTTTTAGACTTTGCCTCTGCTATTGAACGTTATGGTAAAGAGCAAGCACATTTGAGAGGCCTTAAAAATCCTTCTAAAGAAGTCATACGAGAATTAGGTGAAAAAGTCATTGAAGACAAATACGGTAACCTCTTCCAAATGTATGAAAAAATTGTCGATGACAATCCGTATAAAACACCAATGATGATTTATCCTGCAAACCACTACGCAATGGGTGGTCTTTGGGTAGATTATGATTTGCAATCCAACTTACCCGGATTGTTTGTCATAGGCGAAGCCAACTTCTCCGACCACGGAGCCAACCGTTTGGGTGCTTCTGCCTTGATGCAAGGTTTGGCTGACGGCTACTTCGTTTTGCCTTATACAATAGGTGACTATTTGGCTGACTATATCAGAGAAGGTAAAGTCCCGACTGATACACCCGAATTTGACGAAGCGGAACAAAAAGTCATTGAAGAAATTAATTTCTTCCTCAATAACGATGGCACCCACTCTGTAGATTATTTCCATAAAAAATTAGGAAAAATTATGTGGGACAAAGTCGGTTTGTCCCGTAATGCAAAAGGTTTGCAAGAAGCTATTAAAGAGATTCAAGAATTGCGAACCCAATTCTGGAAAGACGTTCGTGTACCCGGAAAAGCCGATGACTATAATCCTGAACTTGAAAAAGCCGGCTATGTAGCCGACTATTTAGAACTTGGTGAACTTTTGGCACTTGATGCTTTAAATAGAAATGAATCTTGTGGCGGTCACTTCCGTGAAGAATATCAAACACCGGATGGTGAAGCGCTTCGAGACGATGAACATTATGCTTACGTAGCTGCATGGGAATATCCTGCTAAGCCCTACGAAAGATATACCAAACATGTTAATATGAGCGATGAAATTTTGCACAAAGAACCGCTTATATTTGAATTTGTAAAACCAACAACCAGAAGTTATAAATAATATTATGAAACTAAATCTTAAAATTTGGAGACAAGCAGGACCTAATGCCAAAGGGCAAATGGTCGATTATCAAATAGATGGCGTAGAATCTGATATGTCCTTCTTGGAAATGTTGGATTTACTAAACGAGAACTTAATAGCCAAAGGCGAAGAACCTATTGCCTTTGATCACGATTGCCGTGAAGGTATTTGCGGTATGTGTTCCTTATATATTAACGGTGAAGCACATGGACCAGACCGGTTAACGACTACCTGTCAATTGCATATGCGTCGCTTCAAAGATGGTGACACTATTACCATTGAACCTTGGCGTGCCAATGCATTTCCGGTCATCAAAGATTTGATTGTAGATCGGAGTGCCTTAGATCGTATACAACAAGCAGGCGGATATATTTCGGTTAACACTTCCGGTCGTACCGTTGATGCCAATAATATTCCAATTCCCAAAAAAGATGCGGATATGGCATTTGATGCTGCTACCTGTATTGGTTGCGGTGCTTGTGTGGCTACTTGTAAAAATGCATCGGCTATGCTCTTTGTATCAGCCAAAGTAGCCCAATTTGCCTTGTTGCCGCAAGGACGTATTGAAGCTGCCAAACGTGTACAAGACATGATTGCCATGATGGATGCCGAGGGCTTTGGTAGTTGTACCAATACCGGTGCATGTGAGGTGGAATGTCCTAAAGGTATTTCACTGACCAATATTGCAATTTTGAATAAAGAGTTTTTATTGGCGCAAGCTAAATAAAAATTAACCATTTAATTCTTAAAAATCCGGTAATCTTTTATGGTTACCGGATTTTTTTATCAGAAAGGTTTAACTTTGTAACATCTCATATGTGACACCATGACATTTATAATACACGGTCGGCTACCTGAATATGTGGCATATGGTATTGCGGTCATGAATTTCTTTTTTATCGTGCTTTGATTACTTCAACACCACTTCAAAAAAAGTTCGTCCTTGTTCATCGATAATTTTTACAATATTTTCAATCTTTGAAGGTATTTGAGCAATTTTGTTGACATTGACCACTACATAACCATCTTCACCAAATACATTTTCTATTTCCAGAATTTGATCATTGATTTTTTCGGATAATTCCTGTAAATCTTCCACTGAAACTTTGTTTTTGTCAACCACTAACCTGTGCTGTTCAATAGCTGCATTCATTTCTTGTAAATATAAATATTTTTTGAATACCCCTGAAAGTCATATAGGTCTCTTAATAATTCGTTAAAAAACAAAGACAACATTGATAATCTTTGTAAATTTGAGTCATTTAAAATC
>WFZY01000258.1 GCA_015489265.1 Flavobacteriaceae bacterium
CCTTCAAAAATATTGATAATCGGAATGTCAAATTGACGTGCAAATTCGTAATCGCGTTGGTCACCGGATGGCACTGCCATAATGGCACCGGTGCCGTATCCGGCAAGTACGTAATCACTAATCCAAATCGGAATTTTATCACCGGTTAATGGATGTTCGGCATAAGCACCGGTAAACACGCCGGTTTTATCTTTGACTTCAGTCATGCGTTCACGCTCGGTTTTACGTGCGGCTTGTGTTTGATAAGCTTGTACTTTTTCACGTTGTTCGGGTGTTGTTATAACATCAACCAATTCATGTTCGGGCGCCATAACCATAAACGTCACGCCGTAAAGCGTGTCGGCGCGCGTGGTAAAGACATCAAAAGTTTTATCGCTGCCGGCAACTTTAAAAGTGATACGAGCCCCTACGGATTTGCCTATCCAGTTGCGTTGCATTTCTTTTAAAGAATCCGTCCAATCCAAACGGTCTAAATCGTTCAATAAACGTTCGGCATAAGCCGTGATACGCATCATCCATTGGCGCATTTTTTTGCGTTCAACCGGATGTCCGCCACGTTCTGACACACCGTTAACCACTTCATCATTTGCCAAAACCGTTCCCAGTGCCGGACACCAATTGACTTCGGCTTCCGCCAAATATGTCAGGCGGTATTTGTGTAAAATCTTGTCTTTTTGTTGTGGTGTCATAGCAAGCCATTCATCAGCCGAAAAGCTTGGTGTATCGGCGTCACAAGCAGCATTGACACCGGTATTACCTTGAGCTTCAAATATTTTGATTAAATCTTCAATGGGTTCGGCTTTATCGGTGTCTTTATTGTACCATGACTTAAAGAGTTGTAAAAATATCCACTGTGTCCATTTGTAATATTTAGGGTCAGATGTGCGTACTTCACGTGACCAATCAAATGAAAATCCGATTTTATCCATTTGCTCGCGGTAGCGCTTGATATTTTGTTCGGTGGTTACCGCCGGATGTTGTCCAGTTAAAATAGCATATTGTTCAGCCGGTAATCCGAAAGAATCATAACCCATCGGATGCAACACATTATGACCTTGGTGTCGTTTGTAACGGGCATAAATATCCGAAGCGATATAACCGAGCGGATGACCTACGTGTAGTCCGGCGCCGGAAGGATACGGAAACATATCCAGCACATAATATTTGGGTTTATCGGAATGATTTTCAGCTTTAAAAGTTTGATTATCAGCCCAATATTTTTGCCATTTGTGGTCTATGCGGTTAAAATCGTAGGTCTTCATTTTTGCAATTTTTTAAGTAGAGGCAAAGATAATATAAATTGCTCATACTTTCATTTCGGATTTCAACTTTTCACTATCGACCTTACAAACATTTTTGCTATTTTTGTATTTCATATTTTGTTAGAATTTATCATGGCACAATTATATAAATTTTTGATTTTGATTAGCTTATTGCCGGTATTGGTACAAGCACAAGATCAGCCCGTAAAACCTAAAAAAAACAAGCCGGAACGCATAATCTATCGCGGCAAAGTTGTTGATACTAAAGGCGAACCTATTCCGTTTGTCAATGTGTTTATGGCTAAAGGTAAATATGGTACAACAACCGATTTTGACGGGGAATTTGTCTTGAAAACACGCCGTAAACGCGGAAAAATTACCTTTTCGGCTACCGGTTATCAAACCAAAGTGATTAAAATCAAGCCGAAAATTAAATATATTAAAGTTGTCTTGCCGCAAGAAAAAAATGTGTTAGACGAAGTGGTGATTGTCAAGCGTCCTAAAAAACATTTGGGTAAAAAGGAAAATCCGGCCTATAGAATTCTTAAGCAAATTTGGAAACGTCGTAAAACCAACGGTTTGAAGCAAGTGCCGCATTATGTGTATAAAAAATATGAAACCACCGAAATCGGTTTAAATCATTTGGACACGCTGTTCCTTAAAAAATTGTTTAAAAAAGATTATGCCAAAATGATTAAAGATTTGCCCTACGATGATGAGGGCTTTCATTATTATATACCCATTTACATTAAGGAATTGGTTTATGACATTTATGGCAATAACCAACTAGGCAAAGAGCGCGTCGATATAGAAGCGGAAAAAAGCAAGGGCTTTTACCAACAGGGCTTTGTATTTGACCGGATGGCAAACAAGTTTGATGAAGTGGATATTTATAAAAATACCTTTAATCTGTTTAACAAACCTTTCGTTAGTCCTATTTCAAAAACCGGTTTTGATACCTATGACTATTTGCTTTATGATAGTATTCAAAAAGCCGGCAAGAAATTTTACAATATTTATTTTTGGCCGCGCCGTGACGAAGATTTGGCTTTTACCGGTAATTTTTTGGTGTCGGACAACAATTTTGCCGTGACTAAAATTCAGATGAAATTGAATAAAGAAGCTAATGTCAATTTTGTACGCGGAGTCAATATTGAAAAAGAATATACCATTGTCAATGATAGTATTTATTTGCCTAAAACCGATGTTTTTGTAGGCGATTTTACACTGTTGGATAAAAATGATAAGAATAAAGGATTGAATATCAAAAAGACCTATCATTACTCGGATTATGATTTTAAGAAAACCTATCCGCCGGATTTTTATGACCAAACGATTATCAAATATGCCCCGAATCAATTTAAAAAGGATAGCACCTATTGGCAAAATTATACGGCATTGACCAATTCTCAAAAAACGTACCGGTTGATTGATCAAGTTAAAAACAAAAAACGCATCAAAAATATCAACAAATGGATTAATATTTTGACGACCGGTTATTTTGATATCGGGCATCATTTGCAATTCGGTCCTTTATTTCAAGCTATCGGGCGCAATGGTGTCGAAGGACTGCGATTGACAGCCGGCATTCGTACCTTTAAGACCAATCATGACCGCTTCCGTTTTTACGGACATTTGGCTTACGGAACCAAAGATAAACGCTACAAATGGGGCTTACAATTTAAGTACTTAGCATCCTACAAACCGCGTATCGAATTGGGCTTAAATTTGTCAGATGATTATGTGCAACAAGCCCGTAGCTTAATGGATGTCGGACAAATTATGTTTATAGAAAATCTGGGCGCTAACTTTCCGCTGTCACGAGGTAAAAATGTCTTTATTTCGCGCATACAAGAAAGCAGTTTAAAGGTAGATTATCGCGTAGCCAAAAACTTTCATTTGGGAATGATACCGTCTTATAAAATCATACAACCGGCTAATCATCAGTTGTTTAGCATGGACTATTTGTCCGGCAATCAACAAATTAAAACAAAAGTTACCGATGTGGGTAGCGATTTTTATCTGACTTATACACCCGGGCGCGATGTGTACGGACTTGGGGTCGAACAACGTTACGGCAAAAATCCGTATCCGTCATTTATCATCAATTATCATCGTGGAATGAAAGCATTGGGTGGTGATTTTGATTATGACAAACTGCAATTTCGCTATATGCAACGAGTTTTGCTCGGCAAAATAGGTAAAACCGATGTGACAATAGAAGCCGGTAAAACTTTTGGGACGGTACCTTTGGCATTGCTCAATCCAATTCCTGCCAACCAAATATTGATACTTAAACCCAACACCTTTACCTTGTTGAATTATTACGATTTTGTAACCGATACCTATTTGGTCGGGCATTTTGAACACCATTTCAATGGTTTTATTTTGAACCGCTTGCCTTTGATACGAAAACTCAAATGGCGTACCGTAGTCGCATTTCGTGGGGCTTATGGTAGCATTTCCGATGCTAACAAAGCTATAAACCGTTCTAATATTAACTATGCCGCACCCACTGACCAAATGTATTACGAATACAGTGTCGGACTGGAAAATATCGGTTACGGTAACTTGCGATTTATCCGTGTCGATGCCGTTTGGCGTAGCGATTATACGAGTGTCAACGGTTTGCATTCGCCAAAATTTGCCATCCGTTTGGCTTTCAGACCGGATTTTTAGGTTAAATTTGCAGGTAAATCCGCCTAATGAGATATCTTTTGTTCATACAAGATTTTTTAAGAAATTCGGTTTTATCCATTGCTACGTTGTTTAAAGTTTTGCTTTTAAGCAGACCGGTGCGTTTGCCTAAATCAAAACATCAAGCTTTGGTCATTTTGGGTAACGGACCATCTTTAAAAGACTTTTTAAAACAACACCGTACTTTTTTAACCGGTAAAGCCGCTATGGCAGTCAATCACTTTGCCGATACGGAAATTTATACAGACATTAAACCGGATTTGTATATGATTAATGTGCCCGAATTTTGGACGGATAATGTCGATGCTGATGTGCTGAAACGTTGTAATCAATTGATAGATAACCTGATAAATAAGACAACATGGCAAATGGATTTGGTTTTAGGAATGGGGGCTAAAAAATCGGAAAAATGGCTGGCTATTGCAAAAAACAATCCGAATATAAGTTTACATTTTATCAATCCGACCCCGGTTGAGGGCTTTAAGCGGTTTCGTTTTTTTTGCTACCGGCACAACTGTGGCATGCCACGTCCGCACAATGTCTTAATTCCTTCCATTTTAACAGCTATTAATATGGGGTTTAAAGACATTTTTTTAACCGGGGCTGACCATTCATGGCTCGAAGAATTGTTTGTGGCGGATGACAATACGGTCTATCTAACGCAACGTCACTTTTATGATGCCCAAACCGCCCGTCCCGATGTGATGAAAAAAATGGGAAAAAATAAGCGCCGCTTACATGAAATTTTACACAAATTTATGTTGAGTTTTAAAGCGTATTTTGATTTGAACGATTATGCCAAATCCCGACAGGTGCAAATTTATAATTTGACTAAAAATTCGTTTATCGATGCTTTTAAACGGCTAAAACTTCCTGACAATGTATAAGCTTTTTTTACTTTTCGGACTGTTATTACATTTTCAATTATCGGCACAATTTGAAAATAAACAACTGGATAAAATCGATATTTTACGATATGATTTTACTATCCGAATCAATGATACGACCGATGTTATTGAAGGCAAAACACTGATTAGTCTCAATCGGAAAAAGCCGGTGGACAAGGTGATTCTAAATTTCAAAGACCAAGATAAATCCGGCTATGGTATGCGTGTTTTATCGGTCGCCGATAAGCAAGGTTTAAAGTTGAAATATAAGCATTTACATGACAGTTTAACGATATTCTTTCCCCAAAAA
>WFZY01000259.1 GCA_015489265.1 Flavobacteriaceae bacterium
GATATAGCCGGGCACACCATACACCAGTAAATAATCTAAAACAATATTGATGATACCGCCGGTTATACTGATAAACATTGCCCAATAGGTGTTTTGTAAGCCCCGAAAAATACCGAATAAAGTAAAAGTAACTAAGGTAAAAATCAATCCGAAAACTCTTATTTTGTAGTAGGAAACTGAAAAATCTAAAATCCGGTTTTTGGCGGCGTAAATTTCAAAAATATCTTTGGCAAAGCAACGGGTTAAAAATACTAAAAAAATGCCTAAAAGTACATTCATCATCAAAACTTGCGGGATTAAAGTTTTAATTTTCGAGAGTTTTTTAGCGCCCAAATGTTGACTGACAATACTCGAAATAGCATTTTTGGTCTGCGCCAATATCCAAAACAAAGCCGACATAAACGATCCCACCAGTCCGACTGCTGCCAGACTTTCGGTTGGAAAATCCTTAACATGCCCGATAATAGCCGTGTCCGTAATGGAAATCACCGGTTCGATAATTCCGGCAAGTATAGACGGAATGGCGAGTTTGTTGATGGTTTTAAAGGATATTTTTTGGTTCATAAATCAGTACTAAGTGCCAAGTGGCAAGCGACAAAGTGCGATTTGTTAAATGCGCACTTTTTACTTGGCACTTTGTCGCTTTCCACTAAAAAACTTTCAACTTTTAACTTTTAACTTATCTTGATAATAATCATATAACGCAAACTGTGACCTTAGCGGTTTTTTGCTATCCTGTTTGTACTGGTTGTCTTGAGTTTGATTAAAAATGCGGGCTTTGACGTTGTCATTCCATGAAATATTAAAGGTGTCAATGAGTTCCCGTTTGATATTTTCATCATAAACCGGTGCGGTGACTTCAACACGACGGTCTAAATTACGCGGCATAAAATCTGCCGAACCGATAAAGATTTTAGCGTTTTCATCCGGACCGAAAATAAACAAACGCGGATGTTCCAAAAATTTATCGACAATACTGATGGCTTTGATATTTTCGCTTAATCCTTTTATGCCCGGAATCAAGCGGTTAATCCCCCGAATAATCAAATGTACTTCAACGCCCGCTTGACTGGCTTGGTATAACCGGTCAATCATTTTGCGGTCGGATAAGCTGTTCATTTTCAATCTTATCAAAGCTTTTTTGCCTTGTTTGGCGCGCTTGATTTGCTCGTTAATCAAAGCATACATTTTGCGCCGGAAATAATGTGGCGAAACTAATAAATGCTTGTATTTAGGTATTTTGTAATTGATGTCAAAAAAATCAAAGACTTTGGATACATCTTCCAAAATACCTTGATCAGCTGTAAATAAGGTGTAATCCGTATAAATTTTAGCGGTTTTCTCGTTAAAATTACCGGTACTGATAAAACCGTAACGTTTGATTTCGCCTTGTTCTTCGCGTTCAATCATACAGATTTTACTATGTACCTTGATATCGGGTAAGCCAAAGACAAGATTAATACCTTCATTTTTAAAAATTTCGGCATATTTAATATTTTGCGCTTCATCAAAACGGGCACGCAGTTCTATTTGAACGGTCACTTTTTTACCGTTTTTGGCGGCATTAATCAGCGAACTGGCTATTTGCGAATTTTTTGCCAGCCGGTAAATCGTGATTTTGATTTCTTTAACTTTGGGGTCCAGAGCTGCTTCACGTAAAAATTTGACGACATATTTGTAGTTGTGATAGGGTGCATACAACAGATAATCTTTGGCTTTGATTTGCTTGAGAATACTACCTTCAAGTGACAAATCTTTAATGGGTAAAGGCGGATACTGTTTGTAAAGCAAATCTTTTTTACCCAAATCGGGAAAACCCATAAAGTCGCGGTGATTATGGATGCGTCCACCCGGAATCAAACTGTCCAGTTCGTCAATACCCATTTTTTGTTTTAAAAATTCGAGTGTATCTTTGGCAATGGCTTCGTCATAAATGAGCCGCACCGGTTCACCCTTTTGTCGTTGGCGGACGTAGAAACTTACTTTTTCCAACACACTTTTAGTCCGGTCGGTATCTTCTTCAAATTGGGCATCACGCGATATTTTAATTACGTGGGCTTCGATTTTGTCATAATCAAAAATATTGAAAATTTCATCGAGATTGTAACGGATGACATCGTCCAAAAGCATGATATAATTTTTGTCGCCCTGTTTGGGCAATACCACAAAACGCCCTAAATCGTCGGTTGGAATTTCGACCAAAGCATAAATAGGTTCGGTAATATCGTCTTTGATTTCACGACCTTTTTTCTTGCGCATTTTGACTGCCAAATACACCGATGAATCTTTGATAATGGGAAATTCCGGCAAATCGTTTAATACAATGGTTACCAGGGACGGACTGACCTTGTCGATAAAATATTTTTTAAGAAATTCACCTTGACTTTTATTGATATCACGTTCATCGATCAAATGAATATCATGTTCTTTGAGCTCTTCAAAAATACCACGACGCACCCGGCGCATCTCGTTTTGCTGTTTAATGGCAATTTTGGTGATTTCTTTTAGTAATTTTTTGGCTTGGCGGACTTCAAATTTACTTTTTTCAGGAAATTTTCCCAAGCTGATCCGCTGCACTTTGGCATAACGGACTTTAAAAAATTCATCCATATTGTTAGAGAAAATACCGACAAAACGCAAACGTTCCAATAAAGGCACTTTGCGGTCGGAAGCTTCTTGCAGTACGCGTTCGTTAAAGGATAACCAACTGATTTCGCGATTGATATATTTCTGTGTAACCGGTAAATTTTCCATATTATCAGAGTTCATTGTCCAAAAATACGGATTTACGGTCAAAGACACAATAAAAAAACAAAAGTTAGATTTTTGGATTTAGATTTTAGAAATTAGAATTATTTATAATGTATTGATAATCAACATTAAAAGCTGAAATTTATCCATCGTTCCTTCACTTCATCAAATTTGAAGCAGAAATAAAGTGAGATGCAGTGAATAAATATCAAAGATAAAAGTTCCCAATGTAGCAGATAAAAATCATCAATTCATCATTTCATCAATTCATCAAATTGAAGCAGAAACAAGGTTTGAAGTAATAAGTAATCATTAAAGCACTATGCAATCTATGAAGTAGGAAAAATCCTCAATTCCTCAAAAAAACGCAATTTCGTCATAAAAACAAGACAAATCAGCAGGTTTTAGCGTCGTTTTGTCGTGTTTGTATGTTGGGAATAAATTTTGTAACTTGAACAGCGAACTAAAAAACTAAACTTAAAAATATTAGACTATGAATTTCGATAAATTTACTATAAAATCACAAGAAGCTGTGCAAAAAGCCATGCAGATAGCCCAAGGATTGGGTAATCCGCAAATAGAAAATGCACACTTGATGAAAGCCATCCTCGAAGTGGATGAAAACGTGACACCGCATATTTTGAAAAAAACCGGTGTAGATGTTAACTTATTTAAACAAAAGCTCGATCAATATATCAATTCATTGCCCAAACAACAAGGTGGTAGTCAGCCGCAATTGTCCAGAACGGCATCAAAAACTTTGACTGATGCCCTTAATTTGGCTGAAAAAATGAAAGATGACTATGTATCTATCGAACATTTGTTATTAGCCATTTTTGATAGCGGCGATGACGTATCACGGATGTTGAAAGAAATGGGCGTGACCAAAAAAGCTTTGGAAGCTGCCATTCAAGATATCAGAAAAGGCAGCCGCGTGACTTCGCAAAGTCAAGAAGACACCTATCAAGCTTTGGAAAAATACGCCATTAACTTGACCAAATTAGCCCGCGAAGGCAAATTGGATCCGGTGATTGGTCGTGACCAAGAAATACGTCGCGTCTTGCAAATCTTATCTCGTCGTACCAAAAACAATCCGATATTGGTTGGTGAACCCGGCACCGGTAAAACCGCTATTGTCGAAGGTTTGGCACACCGTATTGCCAAAGGCGATGTACCGGACAATTTGAAAGACAAACAAATCTATTCGTTGGATATGGGCGCCCTTATGGCAGGTGCCAAATACAAAGGCGAATTTGAAGAACGTTTAAAATCTGTCGTTAACGAAGTTAAAAAATCAGAAGGCGACATCATTCTGTTCATTGACGAAATTCACACTTTGGTCGGTGCCGGTGGTGGACAAGGCGCTATGGATGCCGCCAATATTTTAAAACCGGCTTTAGCGCGTGGCGAATTACGAACCATTGGTGCGACCACGTTGGACGAATACCAAAAACATTTTGAAAAAGACAAAGCTTTGGAACGCCGTTTCCAAAAAGTGATGGTTGATGAACCGGATATGGAATCAGCTATTTCCATTTTGCGTGGTATCAAAGACAAATACGAACAACACCACAAAGTGCGTATTAAAGATGATGCCATTATCAATGCCGTAGAATTGTCCAGTCGTTATATTTCCGACCGGTTTTTGCCGGACAAAGCTATCGACTTGATGGACGAAGCGGCTAGTAAATTGCGTATGGAAATCAATTCCAAACCCGAAGAACTCGACAAATTGGATAGAAAAATCATGCAGTTGGAAATAGAGTTGGCAGCGATTAGACGCGAAAAAGACGAACAAAAAATCAAAGAACTCGAAAAAGAATTAGCCGAACTCAAAGAAGAGCGCAACCAAATTTATACCAAGTGGAAAGAAGAAAAAGATTTGGTCGATCAATTGCAAAATATCAAAAAAGAAATTGACCAAACCAAATTTGAAGCCGAACAAGCCGAACGTGAAGGTGATTACGGCAAAGTAGCCGAAATTCGTTACGGTAAGCTTAAAGAATTGGAAGACAAATTGGCAAAAGCCCAAAAAGAGTTGAGCGAAAAACAAGCTAAATCCTCTTTGATTAAGGAAGAAGTAACCGGCGAAGATGTAGCCGAAGTCGTTGCTAAATGGACCGGTATTCCCGTTCAAAAAATGTTACAAAGCGATCGTGAAAAATTGTTGAAACTTGAAGACGAATTGCATACGCAGGTTGTCGGACAAGAAGATGCCATTAAAGCCGTTGCCGATGCAGTGCGTCGTAGCCGTGCCGGGCTGAAAGACCCGAACAAACCCATAGGTTCGTTCTTATTCTTGGGAACAACCGGTGTCGGTAAAACCGAGTTGGCAAAAGCGCTGGCTAACTATTTGTTCAACGACGAAAAAGCGATGACGCGTATTGATATGAGCGAATATCAAGAGAAACACGCCGTTAGTCGCTTGGTTGGTGCGCCTCCGGGATATGTCGGCTATGACGAAGGCGGTCAGTTGACCGAAGCAGTGCGCCGCAAACCTTATCAAGTCATTTTGCTCGATGAGATAGAAAAAGCGCATCCCGATACGTTCAACATATTGCTACAAATGCTTGACGAAGGACGATTGACCGACAACAAAGGTCGTACGGCAGACTTTAAAAACACTATTATCATCATGACCTCTAATATGGGTGCCGATAAAATTCAACAGGCATTTGAAAATGCCAAAACACCCGAAGCGCGTGAAAAAGCTGCCGAAAAAGCCAAAGAAGAAGTGTTACAAGAATTGAAAAGACGGGTACGTCCCGAATTCTTGAACCGTATCGATGAAATTTTGATGTTCAAACCATTGTCCAAAGATGAAGTCAAAGACATTGTCAGAATTCAACTCAATAAAGTGAAAAAAATGTTGAAAGAACAAAATGTTGATGTGGAATTTACCGAAAAAGCAGTTGCATATTTGGCTGACAAAGGATTTGATCCCGAATTTGGTGCCCGTCCGGTTAAACGGGTGATTCAACGCGATATTTTGAACAACTTGTCCAAAGATATACTTGCCGGTAAAATCAATACCGGATCAACCATAGTCGTGGATTATGAAAACGGACAAATTGTGTTTAAAAATAAATCATAGCTTAATACAAACACAACACAAACAAGCAAGAAAGTCCTGCTTTGTTCCGGTTCAACCGGAATAGAGCAGGATTTTTTGTTTTATGTGACTATTGTTCTTGACAACGCAAGCAAAATAGACTAAATTTATAATGTTTAACTAAAATCTCAAAAAAATGAAAACAATAATCCTCTTTTTGAGTTTATTTTGGGGACAATTACTCATGGCACAACAAATAACCAAACCCCTATTCTTAACACATTTAAAAAACAGACCGCATATCAGTAGGCATGATTTAGCCCATGATTGGCAACGAAACCCCGATGTCATCAAGCAGAGCTTAGACAGTATTGTATATCAAGATTGGAATGATAGTGCAAACTCTTGGCAAAATTCATGGAAACCTTTTTTTGAATATGATAATTTCGGACGAATAACAACTATTACTGAGTTTATTTGGGACAATAATAATCACGCATTTAAAAACTTTGACAAGATGCAATATCAGTATAATACAGATGGAGATTTAAGCCGGTATATAAGACAAGAATGGGATGCGTCAAATCAAGTTTGGTCCAACGATCAAAAATCTGATTATCAATATAATAATCGTCTATTGGTAGAAAAAGATGTTTCTCAATGGGATAATAATACGGCAGCTTGGGAATTAAATTACAAATATGAATATACTTATGATAGTAATGGTAATCTTGTTTCAAAAATAATATATGGTAATACGGTTCATCGCCCTGCTGCACGTAACACCAATTCTTTGTCGCCTCAACGCAAAATAACATATGCCTATGACACCCAACAACGTTTGATAGAAAAAGTTGGGCTGGATTGGGATGGAAACTCACAAAGTTGGCAACCGGATGATAAAGTTACTTATAGTTATAATAATGATCTTTTATCGGAAGAAGTTTTTTTGAATTGGAATGAAACACAACAAAATTGGGAAAACAGTGAGAAATACCTCTATACCTATAATACGGATGGCTTGCTGACTGAAATGATTGAAGAAACTTGGGATGATGCCGCATCACAATGGGTTAATGATTACCAATATGAATATCATTATGATTCTAACAATAATATAGTGCAAGAAATAGATAGAACGTGGGTTAATAATCTTTGGGAAAATGAAGATCGTTATGATTATGCTTATGATAATTCTTATGAGTATAACGATTTAATTTTGCCAAAATATTATTATGATGATGATATTGAAGAAGATATGAAAAGCTTTTTTACACATAAATTAATCAATGGTATGGACTGGACTTGGGATACTTCTACAAGTACTTGGAAAACGGATATGCAGTATAACTTATATTTTAACCCTAGAAATATATCCGGTGTAAACGACCATAATTTAACCGGTGTCAAACTTTATCCTAATCCTGTTGATAATTTGCTGGTTTTGAATTTTGATAAGACAACAAATGGTACATTTGAGTTGTATAATTTAAGCGGACAAAAATTATTGGTTCAAAACATAAATACAGCCAAACAAACTGTTGATTTACAACATATTCCATCAGATATTTACCTATATCATATTCAAACTTCTGACGGATTATTATCCGGAAAATTACTGAAAAGATAATTGCGGACTTAAAATACCTGCCGGATTTTGAAAATCCGGCAGATTTGGGAAATATATAAGAGTTGGTTTATATCAATCCTATCTTAAACATTTAAAAATTAGGTGCTATATAGGCAAAATGTAAAATATCTCAAAGAATAATATCACCCCGACTGACGTCGGGGTGATATTATTATCAAACTAATCGTTAGGCGCATCAGATACCGGAAATCTAATCTGTTGGTATTCATGCAAAATCCCATAGAGCCAAAAAGCCAGCTCTTTTTAATGATGATTTTAATATGATTTGTATTTGAAAATAACAATTGCGATAAAA
>WFZY01000260.1 GCA_015489265.1 Flavobacteriaceae bacterium
GCGGTTAAAGAACCGAGAATGATGCCGATTTTGGCTGAGTTAATCAAGAAATCATTACCTTGAAAAGCTAAATTGGCAATAAAAATGGACATTGTAAAGCCAATGCCTGCTACGGCACCAATGCCGATGATGTGTTTATAGTTTAAATCATCGGGGAGTTTGATGAGTTTTAATTTTACGCCTGCAAATGTAAATAAACTGATGCCGGATAACTTTCCGATAAAAAGTGCCAAGGCAATATTCATTACCAAAGCGGTGTTTAATTCTAAATCCGAAGCGAAGTTAATACCGGCGTTGGCAAAGGCAAAGACGGGCAAGATAAAATAAGCGATTAAACCGTGTAATTTTTCTTCCAAATACTGCAAAGGCGAACGCGCTTCGGCAGTGGCTTCGCCTAAATAATTGATGCAATTCATTTCATCTTTGTTTAGGATGTGAGCCGGTTCCGGATTGGTTTTCATCAACAAATTTTGACTGACAAAATTGAGTTTTTCAACATAAACATTTATATTGATTTTCTTTTTGATGGGGATTGCAAAAGCCAATAAAACCCCGGCAATTGTAGGATGAATACCGGATTTTAAAAATAAGATCCAGACAATTATCGCTATAAATAAACCGATATCAATACGAAATGTTTTTTTACGATAAAACCAAGCCAATAATCCGATTAAGACCAATGCATAAGCCAACAATTCCCAATAAATATGTTGACTGTAAAACAAGGCAATTACCAAAACCGCAGCCAAATCGTCAATAATGGCAAAAGCTGTTAAAAAGATTTTTAAGCTGAGCGGCACGCGTTTGCCTAACAACATTAAAACGGCAAGCGCAAAGGCAATATCCGTTGCCATTGGTATGCCCCAAGCTTTACTTGTGTCGGGTTGTTGATTAATCATTAAAAACAAAACAATAGGGATGATGACACCACCCAAAGCCGCTATAAACGGAAAAGCCGCTCTTTTTAAACTGTTTAGTTCGCCAACAAGTAATTCTCTTTTTAGTTCCAGCCCGATTAAAAAGAAAAAAATAGCCATTAAACCGTCATTTATCCAAAGGATTAAAGGTTTTTTTAACTCGAAATCACCAAAAGAAAACCCGATAGGAAATTGTTTTATGGTCAAATATATATCATTAAAGGAAGTATTTGCCATAATCAAGGCGAGAATAGTCGCGCCAAATAATAAGAAACCGGCTAAACTTTCGGCTTTGATAAATTTTTGGAAAGGACTGATAATTTTACGAATCACAAGAAATATTTTTTATTAGATTTTAAAGATAGCCATTTTTTACTTGATATTTAGTGTTCATGCCCACCTTCACCGCCACCAATGAGAAAAAAGCCGCCTTTGTCTAATATTTTATCCCCTTTTGATAAGGTTTTGCTGTCAATATGAACTTTTTGCGCGTTTTCTTCTATGATTTTAACCGGTACTTTTTCAAATTCAAAATCTTTGTCATCCGTTTTGATTAGTTTTAACACATATACTTCATCACCATCTTTGACAATAGCCGTGTCAGCCACCGATAAGCCCGGCATTTGTTTAGTCAGTATTTTGGCTTCAATATAAATGCCGGCTATAAACTTCGGGTGGGGTTCTTTCAAATGACCGTGTACCAATATAGATCGGGTTTCGGGATTGATTTCACGTCCGATTAATTTGACAGAACCATTATAAGTCTGCTCTTCCAAGCCGGGAACTTTGTATATAATTTTTTGTCCTTTTTTGATTTTCATAATGTTTTTTTCAAAAACTTGCAATTCCAAGTGGATGTGCTCATTGTTGATAATTTCCATGATTTTATCTTGTTCGCCTACGGCACTTCCTTCCGTAACATAAAGGTTTGAGATATAACCGCTTATGGGGGCGTATAAATTGGTAGTGGCAGTTAATTTGCCGTTTTCCACGTTTTTCGGATTGATATGCAACATTTTAAGTTGTTCTAATAAGCCGTAATACCGAGCTTTGGCGGTGCGATATTGCCGTTGGGTTTCTTGCCATTTTTTTTGAGAACTAACCCCTTCTTTCGCCAATGCCTTTTGCCGGTTGTATTCTTGTTTTTGGTAATCCAAATTCTCTTTGGCTTGGATATAATCTTGTTGTATTTTGATATAATCCGGATCGCTAATTTGTGCCAGTAATTGCCCTTTACGCACTTTGTCGCCTACAATCAATTTGATGTTTTTGACTTTTCCGGGCAAAAAACTACTGACTACCGCCTTATGCGACGGTGGCACGTCAAGCATACCTTGCGCCGTAACCTTTTGGTAAAAAGTATCGATTGCCACTTGCCCTATTTGCATAGCATTGGCTTTGAACTGTTCTTTGCTGACAGTAATGATATCCTGATTGTCATCATCTTGATGTTCATCAGTAGTTTCTGTAATTTGTGGTTTGGTTTTTTCTTGACAAGAAATACTAAATCCTGCTAAGATGCTAAGTAAAATGGCTATTCGTATTGTTTTCATTTTTTATATGGTTATTTGTTATGATTGGTGATATGGTTAATCGTTTAACTGTTTATTTGATGCCGGATGTTTTCGATGTTGTCATTTCGAACGTAGTGAGAAATCTTATTTTAATTAGATTTCTCGGTGTTCACCCGACAAAAGCCGGTGGAACTTGTCGAAATGACATCCGCTTTCATATTTATGTTTTAATTTATTCATTTACAAAATATTGATACTCAATAACTTTTTGATTATAGTTTTTTAAATCTTCTAAATATTTGAGTTGTATATCGGTTGCTGTTTGCAAATTTTGTAAGTATTGATAATAATTAATTTCACCGGCTGTATAGCTCTTTTGTGCCATTTTGTAAATTTTTTCGGCTAATTTTTGACCGGTTTTTTCGTAATAATTAATTCGTTCGCGGTATTTAGCAATATCATTTTGCAATTTTTGTTGCTTGGTTGACAGATATTGTTGTTGGTAAGTCCGGCGCATTTCAGCAGCTTGATATTGCAAACCGGCTTGTTTGATTTTGGCTTTTTGTGCCCCGAAAAATATGGGAATACTGATGCCGACAGAAAATCCTAAGTAAGATTTATCAGCGCTAAAATCCGTTTTACCTTGATATAATTCAAAATTAAAGTCCGGCAATAGTTTGTTTCGTTCCAATTTTTGTTTGGCTTTGGCAATTTTGGTAGATTGTTCCGCCAATTTCAAATAGGGGGTTACGACTTCCGGATTGATTTTAAAATCCAATGCTTTTAAGTTTTGTTCGGCTACATCGTAATGCAATTCTTTTGTACCCAGTAGCAAATTAAAACTTTGTTGCAAACTCAATAAACTTTTTTGCAGTTGTGCTATTTCGGTCAAAATGGCTTGATATTTGGCATCGGCAGTATATTTTTCAAGCTCTGTGCTTTCACCTGTTTTTAATTTGAGTTCAGCTGCTTTGGCAAATTTTTGATATTTGGTTTTAAGCTCTTCATAGATTCTCAACCGTTCTTTTATATACAGAATTTCTTCATAAGTCATTGCCACAGCTTGCTTCAATGCTTGTTGTTGAATGCTGAATTTTAATTGTGCTGATTTATATTTTTCATTAAATAATTTTTTTCGAGCGGTATAAACACCCGGAAAATCGAACTGTTGTTGTATACCGACAATCTTTAAGGGCTTGCCGTTTTCACCGGTATTATTTTCATCAGTGGCATAATAGATATCGGTTTTAGGCAAATTAAAAGCTGTTTTTATTTGGTTTTTACTAGCCAAAACATCTTTATTTCCGGCAAGAATGCCGGCATTATTTTCTAAACTGATTTTAATGGCTTCTTGTAAATTGACCGGCTGTTTTTGTGCATTAAGAGATTGACCGGCTAAAATCATCAGCGGTAAAACGAGCCATAGAAACGATTTTCGTTTTAATGATTTTATTTTCAATGGTTTATCGAACATAATGTATAAAATTGGTAAGACAAACAAGGTTAGCAAAGTGGAAGTAAACAAACCACCGATTACAACTGTTGCCAAAGGACGCTGCACTTCGGCACCGGCGGATTGTGAGAATGCCATTGGGAAAAAACCTAAGGCGGCTGCGGCAGCTGTCAGTAATACGGGACGCAAGCGTTCGGTGGTACCTTTTATAACTAAGTCTTTTAAACTATCAAAAGGATGTTTTTTCAACGCTTTGTAATGCTCTATCAAGACAATACCATTTAACACGGCAATACCAAACAAAGCAATGAATCCGACGCCTGCCGAAATACTGAACGGCATACCGCGCAACCACAACAGAAAAATGCCACCAACTGCTGCCAACGGAATAGCCGTATAGACCATAATAGCTTCTTTTACAGAATGAAAGGCAAAATGTAACAAGATGAAAATCAACAATAAAGAAATAGGAATAGCGATAGAAAGCCGTTTTTTAGCGGCACGCAAATTTTCAAACTGCCCGCCGTAGGTCACATAATAACCTGCGGGTAATTTTAACTTTTGATCGATAATTTTTTGCACATCTTTGACCACACTTTCCAAGTCTCTATCCCGAACATTCACCCCGATAACAATGCGACGTTTGGTATCGTCACGCGATATTTTTGCCGGTCCTTTATCATATGTAATATGGGCTACTTCGCTCAATGGAATGCTGTTGCCGTTGGAAAGCAAAACGCTGATATTCTTAACATTATTTATATCTTTTCTATATTTTTGATTATACCGCACAACCAAATCGAACTTTTTTTCGCCTTCAAAAATATCTCCTGCTTTTAGTCCGGCAAAAGCAGCTGCAACAACTTGATTTAGTTCATCTACATTTAAGCCGTATTTAGCCAGATTATTTTTATCATATTGGATTTTGATTTGTGGTAAACCTTCAACTTTTTCGACGCTGATGTCGGAAACTCCGGGAACTTTTTCTATCATTTTTTTTACTTGCTGCGCTTTGCTATTTAAGAGATTCATATCTTCTCCGTAAATTTTGATAGCCAAATCGGAACGAACTCCGGTAATAAGTTCATTAAAACGCATTTCGATAGGTTGGGTAAATTCATATTCAATGCCCGGAATTATTTGTAAAGCTTTTTTAAACTGATTGGCTAGCTCGTCCTTGTTCGTAGCTTTTTTCCAATATTTTTTATTTTTCAGTTTGACAATAATATCTGAATCTTCCATTGACATCGGGTCGGTCGGCACTTCTCCGGCACCTATTCTACTGACAACTTGTTGCACTTCATCCGGAAATTTATCTAATAAAATTTTCTCAATTTTAGTCGTTGTTTCAATGGTTTTGCCCAGTGACGTACCGGTTTTAAGTACCGGTTGAATCACAAAATCGCCTTCGTCAAGTGTCGGTACAAATTCGCCCCCCATTCTACTAAATGTATAAATAGCAATGAGCAATAAAATAACGGCAAAACTTAAAACTGCTTTTTTATATCGCAGTGCTTTATAGAGTGCCGGTTCATACCAATTTTTTAGTTTGTTGATTAGGCGTGTCGAAAAATTATTCGGATTTTTCAAAGGTTTTAAAAAAACCGAAGATACTACCGGAACATAGGTCAGTCCTAGTATCATCGCACCAAGCAATGCAAATGAAAAACTCAAAGCCATTGGTCGAAACATTTTGCCTTCCACACCGGTTAAGCTCAAAATAGGGATAAACACGATGAGAATGATAATTTGCCCGAAAATGGCTGCTCCCATCATTTTTTTGGTGCTTTTGTAAGTGATTTGATCCACAACATCTTGGCGTTCATCTTTGGGTAAGGCACTGACACGTTTCCATTTTAGAAGCAGTTGCAAACTGACAAATTCAACTATGATAACCGCCCCGTCAATGATGATGCCGAAATCAATAGCACCCAAACTCATTAAGTTGGCATCAATGCCAAACAAATACATCATTGATATGGTAAACAGCAATGCCAGCGGAATAACCGATGCAATGATTAATCCCGAACGTAAATTTCCAAGCAATAAAAACACGATTCCCAGAACAATGATAAAACCCAAAATTAAGTTTTCGGCTACGGTAAAGGTGGTTTTGCCGACCAATTCACCACGTTCTAAAAACGGATTGATATAAACGCCTTCGGGCAGATGTTTTTGCACTTCGGCAACTCTTTGGTGAACGGCTTCGGTAACCTTCTTTGAGTTGGCACCTTTAAGCATCATAATTTGTCCCATAACTTTTTCGCCTTCACCATTTCCGGTAACCGC
This sequence comes from Flavobacteriaceae bacterium, assembly GCA_015489265.1. Classification (GTDB taxonomy): domain Bacteria; phylum Bacteroidota; class Bacteroidia; order Flavobacteriales; family Flavobacteriaceae; genus WGBX01. Next base: position 6,174 of record WFZY01000260.1, read on the forward strand.
CCCGAATCGATTGGCATGTCCGATTTGTACTGTGGCAATATCCCTTATCAAAACTGGCACACCATTGACATTTTTAACCACAATATTGTTGATATCTTCCATAGTTTTGGCTTGCCCGTCGGCTCTTATAAAAAAACTTTCATTATTTTTCTCGATGTAACTGCCACCGGCTATGGCGTTGTTTTTTTCAAGCGCATCATAAATTTCGGTAATATTAACATGCATAGACCGCAAGCGATTCGGATTAATGGCAACTTCGTATTGTTTTAAATAACCGCCCCAAGTGTTGACTTCGACTACGCCCGGAATACCGGATAATTGCCGCCTGACAATCCAATCTTGTATGCTACGCAAATCGGTTATAGAATAACGGTCTTTATATTCGGGTTTGACATCTAATATATATTGATAAATTTCACCCAAACCGGTAGTGATGGGTCCCATAAACGGTGTGCCGAATTTTTTAGGTATCATTTCTTCGGCGTTTTTAAGTTTTTCGGCTATCAACTGACGCGGCAAATACGTGCCTATATCGTCATCAAAAACCACTGTAACAACAGATAAACCGAACTTGGAAACCGACCGGATTTCTTTAACGCCGGGCAAATTGGACAATTCCAATTCAATAGGATAAGTTATAAATTGTTCGACATCTTGGGTTGATAAATCCGGCGATGTGGTAATGACCTGCACTTGATTGTTGGTAATATCCGGCACGGCACCAATGGGAATTTGAGTTAAAGCGTAGATGCCGTAACCAATCCAAGTCAAAGTGAATAAGCTGATGATTAATTTATTGTTTAAGCTAAATTGGATAATTTTGTTTAACATTCTAAAATATTTTTAGCAAAAATAGGTTTGGGGATTGGCTTTTTGCTTAAAATTGGCTTAAAATTGAATTAAAAACCGGTATATTGTCCTGTTGTGGATATTGGAATATAATTATTGTTTCTATAAACAGGTCGCACCTAGCGGCGCTCAACGGATTTTTTTATTGTTATTTTTATAAACAGGTCGCACCTAGCGGCGCTCAATGGAATATTCTATTGTTTATATTACAAATATGTCACCCCTACGGGGTTCAATGTCAATTTTGGATTGTTTCATCTATAATCATATCACCCCTATGGGGTTCAACTAAATCGCAAGTCTGATACTTCGACAAGCTCAGTAACCGAATCGCAAGTCTGAAATCTTTTTTGTAGCAATCAAATCATAAAAAAATCCTAGCCCCATAGGGGCGACCCGAATATTCATAAGTGAGAAAGGAATAAAAATTTAAACAGGGAACGATACTCTA
>WFZY01000261.1 GCA_015489265.1 Flavobacteriaceae bacterium
ATGTCAGTACGCCGGACGGACTTCTGACATTAAAACACTGGTTATATGACCACTTGGAAAATGCTGCAACCGGCGGTTTGGTCAATTTTGCAGCAGGTGTCTATAACACCGGTTTTAACATTACCAATAGTAATATCATAACAGATTGGGGATATCCTTCCAATCATGCCATGACTTTTGTCGGTTGGGACGATAACATCAGCTATGATTATAATAATGACGGACAAATAACTAACAATATCGACATCAATTATGATGGCGTGGTAGATATGCGCGACTGGGAACGCGGTGCTATGATTATGGTAAATTCATGGGGAACATCGTGGGGTAACTACGGTAAAGCTTATGTAATGTATAAAACGCTGGCAGAGAGTTTGCCCAATGGTGGCATTGTCGGTAATCGTGTCTTTGGATTACGGGTTAAGTCCGACCAAAATCCGCAATTGATTATGCGGGTTAAAATGACCCACAACAGCCGGAATATGATTAAAATTTCTGCCGGAATATCGTCAGATACCAACAGTGCCTTACCCGAACACACTATTGATTTTCCTTTATTTAACCGGCAAGGTGGACCTTATCCGATGAAAGGCAATAATGATACGTCACCTATCGAAATTTCACTAGATATTTCACCATTGCTGGATTATATAACCCCCGGAACACCGGCTAATTTCTACTTGATTGTTAATGAAAACGATCCTAACGGAAACGGCAGCGGTAATATTGTCGATTTTGCTATAGTCGATGCTAACCAACAAGTTTATACTTGCAACCAACACAATGTCAGCATCAATAATAACACCGATACCATTTTATCTATTACTCATTCTGTCAATTTTGATGCACCCGAAATCTCAACCAACCATTTACCTACCGCCACACCGGGACAAGCTTATACTTATACTATGACAGCGCAAAACGGTAGCCCCGACTATGAATGGCATGTTTTACATCATTACCAAGAACAAACCAATACCGGTAGTTTTCCGGGCATAACATCTAATCAAATTGCCGTAGATAATGACGATGACGGCTTCGGAAGTCAACATATCGATTTTGATTTTCCGTTTTACGGCGAATTTTATAATCAACTCTATGTTTTAACCGATGGTTCTATTGTGTTTGAACCCGGATTTTCTTATTTGAGAACAGAATCTGCCATAAAATCAACTAAAATTATCAGTGTTTTTGCATCCGACCTTCAAATATTTCCGGCAAACGGACAAGGCATTTTTTATGAAGGCGATGCCAATCATGCCACTTTTAGATGGAAAACTTCCATTTATGGTGACGATACGGTTAATGTAGATGTGGCAGTTACACTTTACCCTGACGGACAAATCAAATTTTTCTATGGCAACAATATAACACCCGGACTGAATTGGGCATCGGGTATTTCCAATGGTGACGGCAGTTCATTGATACTAAGTCAATCCGGCACAAATAATCCAAGCAATATGGCTTTCATATTACAACCCGATCCTTATCCGAACGGTATGTTTATCTCAAAAGACGGTATTTTTCAAGGCACCGCCCCGAATGTTATCAATACATGGCCGGTTACTTTTCAAGTTACCGACAACAATAATGTTTCTAAAACCAAAACTTTGACTTTTGAAACAAGTACTGCCGGAGTCGCCGAACAACAAAAAATACCTGTTCATTGTTACCCCAATCCGGCTACCGATTATGTCATTTTTGAATACCAACTAAGACAAGACCAACCGGTAAACATCAGTATTTATAATTTACAAGGTAAAAAACTGGTAGAATTGTTGGGTAAACATCAAACCGGTGGTAAGCACCAATTGGTTTGGTATCCGCAGTTAGCCAAAGGGATTTATTTGTATAAAATTGAAGCCGGTTCATTGAATTCTTCCGGAAAAATAGTAATTGAATAAATCTCAAAACAGTTAGACCTAGTAGGTTTTAAAAACCTGCCAGGTCTGGCTAATATATTCTTATCAAATAATCAATTAAACCCCTATCTAAAAATACAACATCGGACAATCCAAAGTATAAAATTTGGTAAAATCCGGTTTAAGCTGTCCCAATATACGCCGTGCTTGCAGCCATGTTTTATACCTATCCGGATTGTAATCTTTATCATTTCTGTTCAAACTTTCGATTTTGACTTCACCGGTAGCATGAATAATCCGTCCGTTACCCATGTGAATAGCGACATGCGTGATTTTATCCTTAGCGTTTTTCTTATGTCCGAAAAACAATAGATCACCGGGCTTTAAAAGTGAAAAATCTGATGTCATTTGAACCGCTTGTCCTATCTTTGCTTGTTGTGATGCATCTCGTGGCAACAAGTAACCCAGTTGGGCATAAACATTTTTAGTAAATCCGCTGCAATCCAAACCCTTGGTCGATGTGCCGCCCCACAA
>WFZY01000262.1 GCA_015489265.1 Flavobacteriaceae bacterium
CCGGTTTTTAATCTTGCCGATAGTGCCATAACTATTGGAGTTGCTATTTTGATTTTATTCAATAAAAGAATTTTCGGCACGAAACAAAAAACTTCTTACCAAACGGAAATTGACAAAGTCGTAGAAGACCAAAATAATGCGATTGTTTAAAATCGTAATTGTTAAGGGTTCTCAAAATATCCGTATATTTGTCAGTTATAAATATCGGTTGAAATAATTTGATTGGTTAATAAAAAACTCAATGTTTTTTTATTAAAATCTAATTATTAGCCCTTTAAAATCCATACAAGTGAAGATACGTATCCTTCTGATAAGCATGGCGCTTTTATTATTAAGCATTTATTCCTGCGGTTCCAAAAAAAAGGAATTGCGTGAAAAATATGGTGTTGAAGAGAAAGAAAAAGATACCAAATCTAAACATACCCCGACTTTAGCCGAAATTTTTGCCGAAAGTATTACCGCCGATGATTTGGATTATCATGTGTATCATTTGGCTGATTCCTCCATGGAAGGTCGTGAAACGGGAACTCATGGGGCTACTAAAGCTGCTAAATATATCTGGGATTTTTTTCTCGATCAACATTTAATGTTTCCTAAAGAACTGGATGGCTATTTTCAAAAATACACAGCTGCCGAAAATGCTAAACCTACAGTTGTATTAGAAACGGATATTAAAGCCTATAAATATGGGGAAGATTTCATTTCCTTTTTTCCACACGATAGCATCGATGTTCAAGCTGACAATCTTGTTTTTGTCGGTTATGGCATTGAAGACCCAAAGTATAACGATTATGCTTATCAAGATGTCAAGGGCAAAATTGTACTGGTAGTAGGTGGGGAGCCACGCGATAAATACGGCAATTATATTATTTCAAATGAGGTAGACCCATATACAGGTCGGTCATTGCCGTCGGTTTGGAGTCAAGATCCTATCAAGGCTTATATCTTAAGACGAAATGCCGCTATGAAACACGGAGCCAAAGTGATGCTTTATTACGATCCCTATAATCACGATTACTTTTGGCAAAATTTTAAAAAGCATTTTGAAAAAAAACAACTGGAAGTCTCTGTAAAAAAAGATTCCGTATATGATTTTTTTATCAACAAAGATATCTTTGCCGATCTTACCGGTTACGATAACCCTGAAGAAATTCGTTATACCAAAAAAACTAGAAAATACAGTGTCCCCATTCATATCATTTACAAAAATAATAATGAAATCATAGATGGTATTAATACCATTGGTATTTTGGAAGGCGCCCCGAAAAGTGATGAATACATTATTATATTAAGTCATTATGACGGTCAAGGCAAACACGATGGCAAAATCTATCTGTCGGCAAATGACAATGCTTCAGGCGTCGCGGCATCTTTTGAAATAGCTGAAGCTTTCAATGTAGCTAAAGATTCGGGCTTTGTCCCTCGCAGGCATTTGGTTTTTATGAATTTTTCGGGTAAAGAACAAGATATGCTCGGCGCTCGTTTTTATATGGAACATCCTGTTGTCCCTTTAGAAAAAACCATTGCTGTAATTGAATTACATAAATTAGGACGACTCAAAGATTTAAAATCCGATGATGACTTGCCTGATTTTTACCCAATCAATATTGCTTTTAACGGTTTTGAAAAAGCCGGTTTTAAGAAGAATATTGAAAATATGCAATCTTATAATGATTACATCACTTTAAAATTTAAGCCCTTAGTAGAGGCTTCGGAATATACACAATTTATGAAAAAAAATATACCGGTTATCTACTATTACGGTAGCAGCGATTACGCTGATTATCACAAACCAACCGATACACCCGATCGTGTCAGTTACGATATTTTGGAAAAACGGACCAGGTTTGTTTTTCAAATCATTTGGCAATTGGCTTATCAAAAGAAATTATAAAAAATTGATTTAAAATTTTCAAATTATGAATACAGATATATTGCAAAAAGCAAAAGCTTGGACACAAGCCCCTTTTGATGAAACCACACGACATGAAGTGGCTGAAATGATAGCTAATGATCCTAAAAAACTGGAAGATAGTTTTTATAAAAATCTTGAATTCGGCACCGGCGGCATGCGTGGTATTATGGGTGCCGGTACCAACCGTATTAATAAATATACTCTGGGGCGCAATACACAAGGTCTGGCAAATTATATCAATAAAGTTTCCGGCAAAAAAGAAAAAAGTGTCGCTATCAACTACGATGTTCGACATAACAGTAAAGAGTTTGCTAAATTGGTAGCTGATGTACTGACAGCCAATGGTATAAGAGCATATTTGTTTTCAGAATTTCGTCCGACACCCGAACTTTCTTTTGCGGTACGGTATTTAGGAACCGATGCCGGTATTGTCTTGACGGCTTCGCATAATCCGCCTGAATATAACGGCTATAAAGTCTATTGGAGTGATGGTGCACAAATCGTACCGCCACAAGACCAAGAGATTGTTGATGAAATCAATAAAGTGCAATTCGATGAAATTAAATTTACCCCAAACGAAGAATTATTGACTTACGTCGGTAAAGAATTAGAC
>WFZY01000263.1 GCA_015489265.1 Flavobacteriaceae bacterium
AGCTGCAACAGCCCATAATAAGATAAATTTTTTAAACATAATATTACTTCTTTTATTTTTTAAAATTAATGAGTAACAAATATAATATAAAGCTATAATTATCCCGCAAGAACAGCTGATTTTAACAAAAAATAGCTATTTCTTTATAAAAAATTGATTTATAAAGGTAAAAAATGAGAATTTGATAGCGAATTTTTATAACTTAATAGCGTTATAATCTGACGGAAGCTTAAAAGGGAATCGTAATTTTTTATCTAAAATGATGTTTTTATAATGCAATTGTATTTGTTTATCAGCGGTTTTAATTTCTAAACTCTTTGGTAAATTTTGCTCAGCAATTTTTTGATAATCCTTGTATTTTAATTGCACATTGGCATCAGACGCCTGAAAATATCCCGAAAGCATTTTAAAAAACGGACTGATCTCTATGTTTTTGATTAATGAATTGTTAGGAACCAGCCAATAACTTTTTGATGTTGTTTTTAATTGTGTATGTGTCGGGGTTAAATCCGCAATCAAATCACCTGTTAGCAGGTTTTGTAAGTTGTTGAAATTGAACGATAAACCGAATTCTTTTTGTAATAAATCAAAATTGCCGTCATAATAGGTTTGATCAATTTTATTGTAATATTGAATTTTATCCGGTGTAATATAAAACTTCATCATCGGAATACCCATAAAATTCATGCTGCCCCAAATGATACTATCTTTAAGGATACGAATTTTGCCGTTTCCTGAAAAACTTTGGTTGGCATCACTATATGATACAGCTATCCGGCTTTCAAAACTTTTAGCCGAAAACCGGTGTTTATCGACTTCCCGCAACAATTTTTTTACTCGCATTTTACGCGTGTGGTCATAAGCGGTTTTTTGATAAGATCTACAGCCGGTCATCCATAATACCAATACGGTTAATATGAATATGTTTTTTTTCAAAGTTTTTGCAATTTTTTACGAAATTTTTCTGCTTTTCCGGTTTGTTTTAAGGCGGTAAAAATCTCTATATATTGTTGATAATAAGCTTTTAACAAACTTTTATTACCGGTTGTAAAATCCATACCCATATCGAGATAATCGTGCGCATCATCGTATTTTTTTAATGCCGAATACGCTTTGGCCATATACAAGTAAATTTTAGCATCGTCGGGGCGTTGTTCCAAAACTTTTTCGGCTTCTTGTATTAACTTGTGATAGTTTTTTTGTTGCCATAGTTTTTCCAAATGTCCGGATTGGTTATGAACCGGATTAAATGTTACTTTGGGCTGCGCCCGTTTCTGAATTTGCATCAATTGAACTTGCCGGATTAAATCTTGTACCAGGTACTTATTGTGCGCCTTGTTCTCAAAATCTTTGATAAGTTTATAAAGGGTTCTCGGGTCGGTTTGTTGTTTAATTTTAATGTCAATAAACAATTTTTGATACCACTTATTATCCGGATTGTATGTTTGAGCTTGCTTCAGATAAGTTAAACTTTGGTCATAATCTTTTAAATCGAAATAGTTTTGCGCTATTTTAAAATAAATGACATCGTTGTTTGCATTGATAGACAAGCATTGTTCAAATAAATCGTTGGACTGTTGGTAATTATTTTTGAGCCGTTCGGTCATGGCATCAAAAAAATAATCGTCAAAAGAACCGGTTTTTTGATGATTTTGTGCCGATACATGTCCAATAAACAACCAAAAAAGAATTACCGCATACTTCATAATCTAAAACTTACAATTTTTATTCCAAAGTTGAATAATCGCCCAGATTTAAAACTTCAAAATTGCCATTGTATTTGACAAAACTGCCAATCATTGAATTTTTAATGTCTGCATTTTTAATCGTAGTATGATTTTGAATCAATGAATTTTCGACGTTTGAATTTTCAATTTTACTACCGTGTCCCAATGATACAAAAGGCCCGACAGAACTGTTGATAATTTCTACACCATCGGCGATATAACAGGGTTCAATTATCTCAGAATCAACAACTTTGATGTTTTTTGAAATTAAATTTTTACCTTCATCAAAATCGTATTTCAAAACTTTGGCATTGGTTTCTACTGCCACTTTCGGATTACCGAAATCCATCCAATCGGAAACCGTGCCGGGTTTAAAAATCAGCCCTTTACGTTTCATATTTTCCAAAGCGGTGGTTAATTGGTATTCGCCACCGACACGGATGTCATTATCAAACAAATATTGAATTTCGTCTTTAAGTTGTTTGCCGTCTTTAAAGTAATAGATTCCGATGATAGCCAAGTCTGAAACAAATTCTTTGGGTTTTTCTACAAACCCTTCTATTTCGTTTTTATCATTGAGTTTGACTACGCCGAAAGCTTCGGGTTTATCCACTTTTTTGACCCAAATGATGCTGTCTGCTTGATTGTCTAAATCAAAAGCCCCTTTAAACAGCGTGTCGGCATAGGCAACGACCACAGGTCCATCGAGCAAACTTTTGGCACTGTATATGGCATGAGCCGTGCCAAGCGCTTCGGTTTGATAGTCTATTTGTCCGGTGGCACCAATGTCGGAAGCAATGTCAAGTAGTTGTTTTTCAACATCTTTACCAAATGACGGCTTGATGATAAATGAGATTTTATCAATGGGCTGTTGCATGACTTGGGCAATTTCTCTTACCAATCTTTCGGCAATACTTTTGCCCGCTACCGGAATCAATGGTTTTGGGGTTTGTAAGGTATGCGGGCGTAAGCGGGTGCCGAGCCCGGCCATGGGAATGATGATATTCATATTGAACTTAAAATTGAAAGTTATCTATTTTTTGATTTTTTTATGCCGTTTATGATGTTGCGGATAAGGTTGATAATCAACATCTTGGTTGATGTTAAAACTTCG
>WFZY01000264.1 GCA_015489265.1 Flavobacteriaceae bacterium
GAAAAAAACGTATTTTAGCAACCAAACTTTTTTTTATGATACAAAAAGAATATGCCGGTCAAAGTCAGCCACAATTATTAGGGCATCCCATTGGATTATTTGTTTTATTTTTTACCGAAATGTGGGAACGTTTCAGTTACTACGGTATGCGTGCCTTATTAATACTTTTCTTAACCGCAAAACTTATCGATGGTGGTTGGGAATGGCATAAAAAGGAAGCATATGCACTCTATGGGTGGTATGTAATGTTAGTTTATTTTCTGCCTATGGTAGGTGGCTGGCTGGCTGATAACAAATGGGGGCATGTCAAGACAGTTGTTATCGGCGCTTCAATAATTACGGCAGGGCATGCAGCTTTGGCTATAGCCGATATGGACTTGGGGATAAACTTGAGTTTTGTATTTTACATAGGATTATTGTTGCTGGTGATAGGAACCGGCTTATTTAAGCCCAATATGTCTTCCATAGTCGGTAAAATGTATCCGCCACACAGTTCCAAAAAAGATGGGGCTTATACCATTTTTTATATGGGAGTTAATGCGGGAGCTTTCATCGGGACGCTTCTGGTCGGTTGGATTGGTGAACATTACGGTTGGAAATTCGGTTTTGGATTAGCCGGTATTTTTATGTTATTCGGTTTGTTACAATTTTATTTTGCCCGCGAAGTCTTTGGTGAAGCAGCCAACAAACCACAGCCAAAAACCATAGATTTGCCCGAAGAAGAACGTCAAAAACTTGTACCGTTTACTTTTTTTGAACAAATTATAGCTGCAACCGGTGTGTTTTTGGCTTTAATTTGGGTGGTTCATGGCATATTTAAAGTTATTACCAGAGGAGGACATTTCTTGCCCGAAAATATTTATACCTTAAATCTTTTCAGTCAAACTTTTGAAATGGGATTGGCTGATATATTTTTTCCTGTATCCTTGTTGTTATTTGTTTTTTTGGGACTGATGCGCTTGACTAAATATGAACCTGTTGAGCGTGATCGTTTAAAAGTTGTGTTTATCATTGCCTTTTTTGTGATTGCTTTTTGGGCTAGTTTTGAGCAAGCCGGAACTACGATGACCATTTTTGCCAGAGATTATACGTCTCGTGTTTTGTCTGACCAATGGGCATTAATTTATAAAATAGTTGATACTATTGTTTCTATAGTTCCCATGTTAGTTTTGACCTATGTCATTTACGGATTGGCCAAAGCCATTATCAAAAAATATCCTTTAACCATTTTATTTACATCCATAAGTTTTGCCATAATTTGGGGATTGGTTATTGCGCGTGTTTATGATAAATTACATACGGACAGTCCCGTAGTTGATACCACTTGGTTCCAAATTTTAAATCCGGTATTTATCATTTCTTTAGCGCCTTTATATTCAAAAGTATGGCAAAGATATAGATTATCGGTAGCGCAAAAATTCTTCGTAGGATTTTTATTCTTGGGTTCCGGTTTTGCCATGTTAGCATTTGGCGCTTCAGCCATTCCGTTGGGAGCCAAAACGGCAGCTGTCAGTATGATTTGGTTGATATTGGCATATTTGTTTCATACTATGGGCGAATTGGCTATATCTCCGGTCGGTTTATCTTACGTCAGTAAATTAGCACCCTTGCGAATGACCGGATTTGTATTCGGTATTTGGTATATTTTTACCGGTTTGGCAAACAAATTAGCAGGTTTAATGGCAGAAGCATCTGATGGTATTGCGGACAAATTCGGTATTTCTACTTTTTTCTTAATTTTTACTGTTGTGCCTTTTGCAGCCGGTGTATTGATTTTGTTACTCAATCCGTTCCTAAAAAAGTGGATGCATGGGGTAGAATGAGTTTATAAGTGGAGAGAATAAAGCGATAAAGCGATAAAGTGCGACTTCGCACTTGGCACTTTCCACTTCATACTTGGTACTGATATATTCCTCAATTCCTCAAATTGTATGCAGAAGTAAAGTTGAAGCAGAAAACGAACGTCAAAAAACCAAGTATTCTTTGAAGTATTATAAACTCTTCATTTCCTCAAATAACCAAATCACCGATTAACCAGATAAACAAATAACTATTTATAATTATTCCACACAAAATACGTTATCATAAGAAAAAACATATATGACAAAAAAAATTCTTTGGGTTGATGATGAAATAGCTTTGTTAAAACCCCATATTCTGTTTTTACAATCAAAAGATTATGAAGTTGTTACGGCACAAAGCGGTTTGGAAGCTTTGGACGAATTGTCACGTCAAGATATAGATATTGTCTTTTTAGACGAACAAATGCCCGGTATTGACGGTTTGGAAACTTTAAGCCGGATTAAGTCCGGTTTTCCCGATTTGCCCGTAGTCATGATTACCAAAAGCGAAGAAGAAAATATCATGGAAGAAGCCATCGGGCAACAGATAACAGACTACATCATCAAACCGGTGAACCCGAAGCAAGTTTTATTGACTTTAAAGAAAATACTCAATAAAAAAGAATTGGTATCCGAAAAAACCAATTTGTCTTATCAGCAAGATTTTCAACGTATTTCAATGGACATCAATATGATAGATACCTTTGATGAGTGGGCAAAACTCTATCAAAAACTGGTGAAATGGGAATTGAAAATGGATGCCATTCAAGACAGTCAAATGAGTGATATACTCAAAGGGCAATTTCAAGAAGCCAACCGTAGCTTTTTTAAATTTGTGAAAGACAATTATGAACAATGGGTCAATGGCGACGACGCACCGGTTATGTCACACCGGATTTTAAAAAAATATGTCTTTCCTAAAGTTGAAGACAATACCTTGTTGGTGGTTATCGACAATTTGCGTTACGACCAATGGTTGACAATAGCCCCGATGATTAAAGATTATTATAAGCCGGTTAATGAATCACTTTATTACGCCATTTTGCCGACGGCAACGCAATATGCCCGTAACAGTATTTTTGGCGGAATGCTGCCGGTTGATTTAAAAAAATACTACCCGCAATGGTGGAAAGACGATACCGACGATGGCGGTAAAAACCTTTTTGAAAAAGATTTTCTCGAAGCGCAAATCAAGCGCTTAGGTTTAAATTTGAAAACCAATTACATCAAAATTTTAAATTACGATTTCGGTCAGAAAATCATCAGTCAGTTCAGCCGGTTTAAAAATTACGATTTGAATGTTGTGGTGTACAATTTTGTCGATATGTTGTCACATGCCAAAACCGATATGAATTTGATTAAAGAACTTGCCCCCGACGATAAAGCATACCGGTCTTTGACAAAATCGTGGTTTGATAATTCGCCTTTGTTTGAGTTGATAAAATTGGCTGCGGCTCATAAAATGAAACTGTTTATCACTACCGACCACGGGACGATTAATGTCAAAAAACCGACCAAAGTCATCGGACAAAAAGAAGCCAGCTTAAATTTGCGTTACAAAACAGGCAAAAGTTTAAGCTATGAAGCCAAAAATGTTTATGCCGTCAATCCGCCCGAAAAGATTAAGTTGCCAAGTGTTGGCATTAACAGTCCGTTTATTTTTGCCAAAGAGGATTATTTCTTTGTGTACCCCAATAATTACAACCAATATGTCGATTATTTTACCGATACTTTACAACATGGCGGCATTTCCATGCAAGAAATGTTAGTACCTATCATTGAATTAATGCCAAGATAAAATAATGTACCCCACTTAAGATGCAATAAGTGGGGTTTTAACACACACAAACAATACACTATTTTCTAATGAATTTTAGGTAATATTGTTTATTTTGATAATGTCCGGAAAGAAATCTAATTTTTAGGATATAAATTCCGGATTTTAAATTGGAAATATTTATTGAATTAATCGTTTTATCAAAATGGTATCGGCTTAAAATTTGTCCTTCAGAATTTATAATCGTAATTTTTAACGGATTGTTTTTCAATAATTTAATTGTAATTTGTTCGTCAGCAGGATTCGGATAAATTTTTAGTTTGTCATCTAAAGTATTATCAGTAATACCGACTACTGTAACGGCATAACAATCAGAGATAACTTGACAATTATTCATGCTGATTGCCACTGCATAATTACCCGATTGGCTCGGTATAAAATTTTGTTGGGTTTCCCCCGGGATAGCAGCAAAATTCTGATTACAATCAAGCCATTGATAAGTCGCATTGGCTTGGTCGGCAATCAATTCAACCGGATTATTTTGAATACTTACCTGATTGTTGATTTCGGGATAAAAATCTACAATAATATCATCCGATGTACTTTGACATGAAGTTTGCGGATTGGTAACTGTAACCGAATAGGTGCCTGCTGTTGTTACATCAATGCTTTGTGTGGTTTCACCGGTATTCCATAGGTAATTCATACCCGAAGCATTGGCGCTTAAAGTGACTATATCGCCGAAGCAAGCCGGATTATTTCCGGTCATACTTACGGTATCATCGGGCAATGCATTAACGGTGATATTTTCTTGCATTACATCGCTGACGTTGGTGTTGGTATCGGTAACGGTCAGTGTAACAGTATAATTGCCGGCATTTGGGTAGGTATGCGTTTCATGTAATCCGGTAGCGGTGGTGCCATCTCCAAAATCCCAAACATAAGTATCATAATCAACACTGTTATTATCATCAAATTGAATGCTTTCGCCTTCGCATATTTCGGTAGCGGATGTCGTGAAACGGGCTAAGGGACGAGATGCTTTAGTAATGGTATCGGTCGTTACCAAACTATATAGTCCGTTAGTGTCTAAATAGCGGGAATGTAAGACGTGTTGTCCACGCCAAATATGATTCAAATCCAAATCAATTACATTCAAATCCGGTACATTAGGTTGAATAGCTATACTTTTCATCGAGTTCATATCACTATCTACCCAATATTCATAAGAAACCATTTTATTGTTGGCAATAGTATCGGATTCCGGATTTATTAGAAACATTTGACTGACCATGCTCGACCACTGCCCGCTATTGTCTTTAAACCGGAAATGAATTTGATTGAGTGCATGATTCAATTGGCTGACATCAATATCAGTGACCAGATTAAAATCATCTTGCGGATTGATAGTGGTATAATGCCGGTTGCCGGTATCATCGTTGAAAAAATATTCATACGCCACAATTTTTAAATCTTGCGCCCCACCGGTTTGCGGGTTATGGATAAACATTTTATTAATCACACTTGACCATTGTCCGCTACTGTCTTTAAACCGGAAATGAATTTGATTAATGGTATTGGTCAATTGGCTGACATCAATATCGGATATCAGATTAAAATCATCTTGCGGATTGATAGTGGTATAATGCCGGTTGCCGGTATCATC
>WFZY01000265.1 GCA_015489265.1 Flavobacteriaceae bacterium
GTGTTTTGTTTTCTCAAATAAATTATAAAATAATTCATGATTTTGCTTAAAAAATGACTTTTTTTTCTTGACTTTTTAATATTTTTTTATAATTTTAAACAGTTGTTAAACTAAAATCTATAAGTCATGAAAAAAATTATTTATTTATTGGTTCTTATGATTGGTTTTTGGAGCATTAACGCTCAAAACCAATTGGCGAGAATGGGATGGAAAAACCATCCTTTACAAGCAGTGCAATCCAAAAGGGCTCAAAACAATCTTTTGCGAAATATAAATTCTACTATTGTTTTATCGGAAAATTTTGACAATGCAACATTGCCGGCGGGATGGACCGTTACTGATAATACCGGAAATGGCGGTTGGACTTTTGTAAATGATTATAATAATAGTACGCTTGATGATGCACCATTAGCTATTATTGACAGTGATGGATACGGAACCGTTGATACTGATACCGAATTAATATCACCGGAAGTTGATGTTTCGAGTTTAAATAATGTTTATCTTTCTTTTGACCACTTTTTTAAAGCCTATTTGGGTGATTCATTAACAGAAGTCGGTGATGTAGATGTATATGACGGGACGCAATGGGTTAATGTTTACAGTGTAGATGCCGATACCGGCGATTGGGGGACTCCCGATCATCAACTAATAGATGTAACCGCTTATAAAAACGCTCACTTCAAAGTCCGCTTCCATTACTATAATGCAAACGATGATTGGTATTGGGCTATTGATAACGTGGAAATTGTGAAACTATATTCAAACGATTTAGCCGTAAGCGATATCAATCCTCAAAATATTATCCCGGATGTCCCGTTTAATCTTAAAGCTACCATTTTCAATTCCGGAACGAATACGCAAAATGATTTTGATGTCACTTTTAATATAAAAGATACTTCTAACAATACGGTTTTTTCGGAAACCGTTAATGTTACGGGAATGTTATCGTCTAATAATTCTACCGTTGTTAGTTCCTCTTCGCAAATTACTTTGCCGGCAGGATCCTATACTTTTGAAGCTACGGTAGCTATAAATGGAGATGAAGATTCAAGTAATGATACATTACAAATAACAACGGTTGACCTCACCAACACTTATGATGCCGACAAACTTTATAGTAACATTGTTTATGATGGTGATTCCAGTGGAGATAGATATAATTTGATTAATTTGGATGTCAATACGGGAACACCAACTATTATCGGACCAACCGGTGTCCCTAGTTTTATAGCTTCCGGGACCTTTATCAAAGGCATATTGGTCGGAATTCATTTTGATAACGGAAATCTTTATTTAATTGACGGCAATACCGGTAGTGCTTATTATTATGGCACTTTTTCAGGTAATTTGGGACCCGGTGATTCAATTGGCGCTATTGCTTATGACGACAATACCCAAACCTGCTATATTTCGGATGGCTCCAATTTGTATACGCTTGATTTAGAGACATTACATGTTAGTTTGATAGGTTCCTTTAATATTAACTATCTTTTTGTCGGATTAGCTATTGATAACAACGGGAATATGTATGGAATAAGCTTCGACGACAATTTTTACAGTATTGATCCGGCTTCGGGTGCTGTTACGCTTATAGGTCCAACGGGATTGGATATTATATATGTACAAGACATTGGCTTTGATCCGGTATCCGGAAATCTTTATGGAACTTTATATAATGGTATAAACTTTACCGGCGGCTTATACATTATAGACACATCAACCGGAGCTGCTACCGCAATAGGAACACCCGGACAGGACGAATATACAATTTGTGCCATTAAAGGAACTACTGTTTCCATATCCGGGAACCAAATTGCCGGACTTAAAGTGTATCCGAATCCAACTAACGGCATGCTTTTAATCGATGCAAAAGATAATATGCAACATATTTCCGTCATCAATTTAGCCGGTCAAGAAGTTAAAAACTTTGACAATAACGGACTTAAAGCCCAATTGGATATCAGCGACTTGCCTCCGGGTAGTTATATATTAAAAATTTCAACTAACAGTAAAACGGCTAATTATCAGATATTAAAAAGATAAACTTTTATTCATTTACACTAAAAAAGCTGTCTCAACAAGGCAGCTTTTTTAATCAACCGGTTTTTTTAGCAATGTCACCGTAAAAAACACTTCATAAACCAAATACACTAAGTACAAACTGATAATATTGTATAAAATATTGTCGGTCAAAGTAATATCCCGGTCAAAAACAAAAAACAAAAAATAAGCCATAACCGCCATCAGTTTGATCATCGTCCAGACAATAAAAGTATGACCGACATAACGGTTTTTAAGATAAAACATCATTATCAAAGACAGTAACATTATAG
>WFZY01000266.1 GCA_015489265.1 Flavobacteriaceae bacterium
ATACAATTTGAATGTTTTTTGAGTATGATCATTTGATATTTTCAAAAAATAAATACCCGTTAAATTTGACACATCTACTTTGTAATTATCAGTGTTTTCTACAAATGTGTTAAAAACTTTTTTACCACTAACATCAAAAATTTCAATTTGAACTTTTTTCAAACCGTTTAAATTGATATTTACCTTGTCCGTTGAGGGGTTTGGATAGACATTTATTTTGTTCCAAACCATATCTTCAATACTATTAGGATTGGTATCTACTTCCGAATTTATTGGTACATCACAGCCTGATACATAATGCAAAATGGCAGAAATATTATATACACCGGTTGAAGCATAAGTGTGTTGTGCAGATGTATGATTATTATCAGGGGGATTATCCGGATAAGTGGTTAAGGTCGTGCCATCACCAAAATCCCAATCTACACTATTAAAAGCTTCATTGGTTGTTATTTCGTATTGCGTAAACTGTTGATTGTGCGTAATTGAACCAATATTACCACCGCCAAAATAAGATACTATGAAATTGGGTAAGCCCTGATGCACGATCATGCCGGTTCCCAAATTGATTGAACGATGCCGATAATCACATGCCATACCGGCTTCATTGGGATTATTGATAACACTGAGCTCCGTATGAGTTGAACCGTAATCAGTTGTATAGGGTCTGTAAATTTTACCATCCAAACCTAGCTGTAAAGCAGCTCTATAATTGGTATTAGTGCTTATAATTGTTGGATTGTTATTGTTTGATAAATCAAATTGCGTTAATCTATTATACCAATCACTTAAATAAAGTTTTGAACTATCCGGTGAAAATTCAAGCCCATAGGGTGAATCATTTCCTAAGTTCAATGGTAACGATATGGGATTGCTGACAACTCCGGTTGTTATATTAAAGTCAAATAGATAAGCTGAATTATCATAAGAATTAGCAATAGCAATTTTCTGACCGTCGGGTGATAATTTCATATATCCTATACCATTAATAATGTGTAGATTAGGAAAATGCGAAACAGTTGCTGTATTTTGAATTCCCGAAGCTGTAATTTTAAAAGCATAAAATGAATTAAAGTTATTTCCGGTTGTGTTATAGGGTGCTGAAGTATCAGTTGTTTCAGGTGCTAAAAAAACAACCCAAACAAAAGTGCCGTCCGGTGAGCTTATTGCAGTTATCTTTTCACTGGCATGGTTTATTAATGATATGTTTTTTTGTCCCGGGATGATATCTCCCAAACCATTATCCAACGACATATCCACAACGGTATAATTAATTCCATCTAGTGAAGGCGAAGAGAAGCCATCATCGGCAGTAAAGACATAATAAATATTATTTTGTGAAATAGCCGGAATAATAATTGCCGACTGGGTAGAAGAATCATCACCTTTTAAACCGGTTCCTAATGGCATGGGTGTATGATTAGCATTCCAAATAGTCATGCCGTCAGTATAAAATTGCAAATCGCCACAGGCATTTGATATACTTGAAATACCTTCTTCGGAAAATATCATACCACCGGTTTCAGGAACAGGAAAGCCATTGGTAAAATCCAAACCTGCATATTGACCGAAAAACCAATGTGCCGCTTGATATTGTCCGGACATGCTTACATGCCAAATTAAAAATAATAAAATAATTTTTTTCATTATAAATTGATTTTACAACAAATATACGAAAAGAATAATAAATTATTAAATATTTTTCTTAAATTTTAATTTATTGCGTTAGATGTTTTAATTTTTAGAAATAAAAAGAATGCAAAATCTTATCACGTCTGGATAGCCCCAACATTATAACGTTCGGTTATAGGTTTGTGATTTGCCATTTCTATGCCCATACTAATCCATTTACGGGTATCTAACGGATTGATAATGGCATCAGTCCATAGGCGGGCGGCTGCATAGTAGGGTGAGATTTGCCGGTTATAATCATTTTGAATTTTTTCAAGTAACGACTTTTCTTTTTCGGGCGTGATGGTTTCACCTTGTTTTTTAAGTTTGGCTTCTTCTATTTGCAACAAAACTTTGGAAGCGGCAGCGCCGCTCATAACAGCAATTTCGCTGGTAGGCCAAGCAATCATCAAACGTGGGTCGTAAGCCCTGCCGTTCATGGCATAATTGCCGGCACCATAAGAATTGCCGATAACAACCGTAAATTTAGGCACCACCGAAGTGCTGACTGCACTGACCATTTTAGCGCCGTCTTTAATAATTCCGCCGTGTTCGGAACGGCTGCCGACCATAAATCCGGTGACATCCTGCAAAAAGACCAAAGGAATTTTTTTCTGATTACAATTCATAACAAAACGGGCGGCTTTATCGGCAGAATCCGAGTAAATGACTCCGCCAAATTGCATTTCGCCACGGGCATTTTTTACAATTTTTCGTTGATTTGCTACAATCCCGACTGCCCAACCGTCAATACGGGCATAACCGGTAATTAAAGTTTTGCCATAATCGGCTTTGTATTCGTCAAAACTACCGGCATCAATTAACCGGTCGATAATGTCATACATATCATATGGCTCTTGACGTGACTGTGGTAGAATCCCATAAATTTCTTCGGGATTTTTTGCCGGTTCTTTCGGTGCTATACGATTAAATCCGGCTTTATCAAATTCTCCGATTTTATTAAATATATTTTTGATTTTATCCAGTGCGTCTTTGTCGTCTTTGGCTTTATGGTCAACGACACCTGAAATAGCGGTTTGCGTCGTGGCACCACCGAGCGTTTCATTATCTATTTCTTCACCGATAGCTGCTTTGACCAAATAACTACCCGCTAAAAAAATACTTCCGGTTTTATCGACTATCAAACTTTCATCACTCATAATAGGCAAATAAGCGCCACCGGCAACACAACTGCCCATAATGGCGGCAATTTGGATAATACCTTTACTGCTCATTACGGCATTGTTACGAAAAAC
>WFZY01000267.1 GCA_015489265.1 Flavobacteriaceae bacterium
GCTGCAATAGCCACCGGCAAACCGACGGTTTTGGCCATAGCTGTATAGGTTTGGTCTTCACCCTTAACCACTAATTGCGAATCTATTTGCTTAAAGTCACTACCGGTTTTATAACCGAATTTATGATACATGACAATCATATCTTTGTCATCGGGTTTGAGCGTCCATTTATCTTCCAAAATCTTTTGTAACATTTGCGCCGGTGTCGCATTTTTTAAACCGATTTTGGTTTTGCCGTCAAACAAGTCCAATTCTTCCAATTTTAACCACAATTCGTCGTCTTGGTCTATTTTCATATATTGTCGTAGTTTCAACTCTACGGAATCTGACGGACTAAACGGCAAAAAGCTGTTGACAAAATCACGCTTGGTCATATTTTCCGAATCTTCCATGGTGTAAGTATCATCGGTCATGCCGAGTTGCACAAACACATTCCAAGCTCTTGAAAAGCCAACCCGTCTGATAGTGCCGCGATACAAAGTCGTTACATCTTCCAAACCGTAAACCGATTGGTATTTTAACGAATCCCGATTGGGATATGCTTCAAAGCGACCATAACCGTCAATGTCTAAAAATTCGGTTCGTCTGAATAATTTTTGATAGGGAATATATTTAAATTGTCCGGCATGTAAAAATTTTGCCACACCGCCTTGACCGGCTACTACCACATTGCGCGGATTCCAAGTAAACTTGTAATGCCACAAATTATCGTCACTTTCCGGAGCGACCAATCCGCCGGTAAATGATTCGAATAACTTCATTTTACCACCGTTATGCTTGATTTGATCAATGATACGCATGGCACTCATGTGGTCAATACCCGGGTCTAACCCGATTTCGTTCATAAAAACCAAATGTTTTTCTACAACTTGATCATTGAGCGCTTTCAATTCATCACTGATATACGAAGCCGTAACCATATGTTTGCCGTATTTAACCGCATCAAGCGCCACTTGCATATGAAAGCGTGCCGGTAACATGGAAATAACCAAATCGGTATTGGCAATCAATTCGCCACGAATCACATCGTCAAAAATATTGAGTGTTTTGAGTGTGAAATGTTTATCGTTCCCAACAATTTTTTTAGCTAATGACAAATCTTTATCAACTATGGTTACTTGTAAATTTTCAGCATCGGCATGTTGTTTTAAATATGCCATCAACGATGAAGTTGACTTGCCGGCACCTATTAATAATATTTTTTTCATGTTCTTATTTTTTTCTCATAAACTTTTTTAAACAGGATTTCAAAAGTAAACAATTATAATTAATTTACCCTGATTCAACTTTAGATATATCATTTTTTATGATAAATCTCATGATGGTGATTTTTATAGTTAAAATTTTATGTTAAATTTACATTCCAAAATAAATACCTATGAATAACCGAAAAAAAATTGAACATTTTATTAAAAAGCATCGTAAGGACATAATTAACAATCCGAAACGATCACAAATGATTAAAGCTGCCGTTAAAAACGATGAAGCTTTGATTTCAGAAAGTGGCGCCTTAGCTACTTGGACACCTAAAGAATCAACCGGACGTAGTCCGAAAGATACCGTTATTGTGAAACGAAAATCGAATGCCAAACATATTGATTGGTCTTCACCCAATAATTTACCTATAGACGAAAACACATTTAACATGTTGGTTGATGATGCCTTGCATTATTTAGATAAATCAAAAAACTTATACCAAACCGACCGCGTTATCGGTGCCGATGTTGATTACGCTTTACCGGTTAAAACATTAACCACTCATGCTTTGGCAGCATTGTTTACCGACAATATGTTTCGTCCGGTTCCCAAGCATATCGGTCAAAGTATTTTTGCTGATAAAGATTTTTTGTTATTGCATGTGCCTTATCATAAACTTAAATCTAAAAAGTACAAAGGGCTCTTACGCAAACTAAGCAATGAAGAAATAGATGTCAAAGTACCAACCGATGACGATGTTCATAGTGAAACGACCAATATGGCAGTTGCTACGGATTTTGAAAACCGGATTGGTGTCATTATCGGCTCGGCATATATGGGTAGTATGAAAAAAATGTTATTTACCACTATGAATTATCTACTGCCCTTTCATAAAGTATTGCCTTTACATTGTTCTGCCAATGAAGGTAAAAATGGTGACGCAGCACTGCTATTAGGTTTATCCGGTACAGGAAAAACAACTTTATCAGCCGATCCCAAACGTCGCTTACTAGGCGATGACGAACACGGTTGGAGCAAAAAAGGAGTGGCAAATTTTGAAAACGGTTGTTATGCCAAAATGATTGACATTACAGCCGAAAGTGAACCTGATATTTATAATGCCGTCATGCACAAAGATACATATACCAAACACGGATCCATTGTTGAAAACGCCATGATTTATCCCAATCGTAAATTTGACTTTTTCGATACGCGTTTGACACCCAATTCGCGGGCTTCTTATCCGTTAAAATACCTTAAAAACATCAAAAAATCTTCCAAATCGGGGCATCCACGTACCATTTTATTCTTGACGGCTGATGCTTATGGCGTGTTGCCGCCTATTTCAAAATTGGACCCCAACCAAGCCATGTTATGGTTCTTAATGGGTTATACATCAAAACTAGCGGGAACCGAAACCGGTGTAACCGAGCCACAAGCTACCTTCTCACGCTTTTTCGGACAACCCTTTATGCCGCTCAATCCGGATATTTATGCCGATATGCTCGGTAAAAAGATGCAAAAACATCAAACGGATGTATATCTAATCAATACCGGTTGGACCGGTGGTCCATACGGCGTGGGTAAACGCATGAAATTGTCTTATACCCGTAAAATGGTTGATGCAGCCCTGGAAGGCAAACTCAAAGATGTAGAATATGTTTACGACGACCTGTTTCACGTCAATATTCCAAAAGAAGTACCGGGCGTACCTGCCGGCATTTTATTCCCAAAAAATACCTGGGATGATCCGAAAGCTTACGACAAAACCGCGCATAAATTAGCCAAAGAGTTTGCCAAAGCTTTCGATAAAAATTACGGAGATAAAAACATCAAACCGGAAGTGGTTAAAGAATGTCCGGGAAAATA
>WFZY01000268.1 GCA_015489265.1 Flavobacteriaceae bacterium
TAACAGTAAAAGTATTTTTAAATTGATGTTTTTATAATTTCTATCCATCTGTTCATTTGTATTTAAAAGTTTTTTAAGATTCCTCATCGTTCCATCTCATGTTGGAACTTTGTCGGAATGACGCTCTGCTTTCGAAATTATGGCAACTATGAAACAAGCTGTCATTCCGAAGGAATGGGGCCAAGCAATGGGGTATCTCTTAATGCGCAAAGCAAAATTAAAAGATTTGTCTTTAATTATATTTTGATCATTTTCCATTAATAACTCTAATGTGCTTCATACCAATTGTTACCAACCCCGATATCGACAATCAGCGGCACCGGTAGCTCTACCACGTGTTCCATTTCGGTTTTGATGAGTTGCCGGACGTCGTCCAGTTCATTTTCGGGCACTTCAAAGACCAGTTCGTCGTGAACTTGCAGCAACATTTTGCTTTGGTAATCTTTGGATAGTTTCTCGTGAATACTAATCATCGCTTTTTTGATGATATCCGCTGCGCTACCTTGTAATGGCGCATTAACGGCATTGCGTTCGGCTGCCGAGCGCACAATAGCGTTGCGCGAATGAATATCTTTTAAATAGCGGCGGCGTTTAAAAATCGTTTCTACATAGCCCTGCTCACGGGCGTTATCCACTTGTTGTTTGATGTAATCTTTCAAGGTCGGATAAGTTTCAAAATAGGTATCAATCAACTGTTTTGACTCACTGCGACTCAAACCTGTTTGCTGACTCAAACCGTGAGCAGACAGCCCGTAGATAATACCGTAATTGACACTTTTGGCGTGTGAGCGTTGGGCTTTGGTTACTTCTTCGAGTGGAATACCGAAAACTTTGGCTGCCGTAGCACGGTGGATGTCTTCATCTTGGGCAAAAGCTTTCAACATCTCCGAATCTCGGCTAAACGAAGCAATCAAGCGTAATTCAATTTGCGAATAATCCGCCGAGAGCAATTTATGTCCTTTTTTTGCCACAAAAGCTTTACGAATTTCTTTGCCCCAACGGGTGCGAATCGGGATGTTTTGCAAATTGGGATTGGTTGAGCTCAAACGGCCTGTTGCCGTAATACCTTGATTGAAATGTGTGTGGATGCGCCCCGTAACCGGATTGATATATTTGGGTAAGGCATCGACATAGGTGGATTTGAGTTTGGTCAATGACCGCCATTCCAATATTTTTTGAATAATAGGTTGGTCGGGGTATTTTTTAAGCGTTTCTTCGGAAGTCGAATACTGTCCGGTTTTGGTCTTTTTTGGTTTGCTGTCAATTTTGAGTTTTTCAAACAAAATCACCCCTAATTGTTTAGGCGACCCAATGTTAAATTGTTCGCCGGCAAGTTCAAAAATTTCTTGTTCAAGTCGTTGGATTTCCGCTTCAAGTTTTTTGCCAATCTCTTCCAAAACCTTGACATCCAATTTGATACCGGCTAATTCCATATCGCCCAATACTTTAATCAGAGGCATTTCAATATCGTTATACAATTGTTCGGCACCGGAATTTTTGAGTTTTTCGATTAACAAATCTTTTAATTGCAAACTTATGTCGGCTTTTTGCAAAGTGTAATCAATCCAATCTTGTTCGGTTGCTTTCTTTTTATCGGGTTTTTTTAGGGCAATGTTGAGATAATTTTCGGCTAAAATTTCCAATTCGTTTCGCATTTCCGGATTGAGCAAATAGTGTATAATCAAAATATCGATGAGGGCGCCTTTTAAGTCAATATTGTTGTATTTCAATAGCTTATATTCTTCCTTCAAATCATAACCGATTTTGTTTTTTGATGTGTTTGCCCAAAAAT
Organism: Flavobacteriaceae bacterium; assembly: GCA_015489265.1. Lineage (GTDB taxonomy): Bacteria > Bacteroidota > Bacteroidia > Flavobacteriales > Flavobacteriaceae > WGBX01. The sequence goes on from WFZY01000268.1 coordinate 1,793, forward strand.
CTCGGAATTTTAATAACTTTCTTTGTAAATCGGTTTTTAAAGGAATATGATACATTTTTCCGGTATGAAATCCCATTGCCAAATGATAATCATCTAGTTGAAAATCAAATTGTTCGGGTTGCGTCATCACGGCAACTTCGGTCTGTTTCTGCAATTTTTCCAAAAGTAAATCCAAACCTTTTTCCGTGTCTATGCTTTGGTAAAAATGTTCCGGTGCGTTTTGTATCGCCTCTGTTTGCGGTTCACCGGCTTCATCAAACAAACTGAATTGCATACCGGCTTGTGGTTTATTGTTTTCCGGTTGATTTTCAGCTAATTCCGGTCTAAACAAGCGGTTGAATTGTTCGGCTATCCGGCGAAATTCCAATTCTTTAAAAATAGCATTGGTTTGTTCAAAATCGGGCGTGTTGAGTTCGTATGCTTTTTCGTCGAACTTTATGGGTGCATTGGTATTGATGGTTGCCAGTTTTTTAGACAATAAACCTAACTCTTTATTGGCTTCGACTTTTTCTTTCATTTTACCTTTGAGTTGGTCAGTATTTTCAAAGAGCTGTTCCATAGAACCGAATTGTGCCAAAAACTTTTTAGCGGTTTTTTCGCCGACACCGGGCAATCCAGGGATATTATCAACGCTATCGCCCATCATTCCCAGAAAATCGATGACTTGCTCGGGACGTTCCACACCGAATTTTTCTTTGACTTTTGCGACATCCCAAATTTCGATACCATTGCCCATACGCGAAGGTTTGTATAAAAA
>WFZY01000269.1 GCA_015489265.1 Flavobacteriaceae bacterium
CTATTATGGGACTACTGGATTCTTTTAAGAAAATGTTTGGCAAAGCCAAAGTTAAAGCAGAAGAATTAGCTGAAGATGCTAATGAATTTGTTGAAAAAACAGCCAAAGTTGCTGATGAGAAATTTGATAAAATATCTGAAGATTTAAAAGAAAGTACCAAAGACTTTCGTGAAAAAGCAGCAGATGTTTTGGAAGATGTGACTGAAAAAACCAAAGAAGTTGCCGGTGATGTCACCGAAGGACTTAAAAAAGCCGGTGAAGATTTTATGGAAGAAACTAAAGATTTCAGAGAAAAAGCTTCGGATGTCATCGATAAAGCTACAGACAAAGTATCGGAAGTTGCTTCAAAAGTCACTGATAAAGTTAATGAATTCACCGATAAGGATGAAGACATAGTTAATGAGACAAAAAGTGAAATTGTCGACAAGACTAAAACTGATGACTCGTCTAATAAAGCTTAAATACAACTTTTAGCGCTATATTATTTGACAAAAAAATGATAAATAACTCGGTTTGCTACCAACGTAAAACCTAGTACTGAACGAACGTGGCTATGCCGAGTTATTGTCTTTTATATAACCACAACTATTTTTATTTATAAATAATCTTCTCAATTTTAGAATGCATTTGTTTGGATTTCATTTTAATCATTTTACTGTCGGTATTTAACATTTTATCAGAAGGCGAAAGATATTTTATGCCGAGATTTAAGCCCCTTAAAATAAATAACATACCAACTAAAACAACCGCATACGGAATCAATTTATTAATCTTATTTCTGATTTTTACCGATACAAAATTGCCGAGATAAATAGCCAAAGTCATCATCGGAGTGGTCCCCAATCCGAATATTGCCATATATAAAGCACCCATTACGGGGTCGCCGGTAGCCATAGCACCGACCAGCGCAATATAGACTAATCCGCATGGCAATAAACCGTTAAAAAACCCGATGACATAAAAGCCCAAAGTTGAACGTTTTTGCAAGTAATTGCTCAACGAATTTTTTACAAAATACACAAATTTATTCCAACCTGCCAAGGGCTTTAATCGCAACACTTTGCTTGCCGGCACAAATGCCAGAACGACCATGACAATTCCCAATATCAAAGATACTTTTTGTTGAAAACCGACGAGCGAAATACCTTTACCTACATAACCGAAAATGAATCCTATTAAAGCATAAGCTGTCATGCGTCCCAAATGGTAGAGCAAGGTTTGCAAGCTCATCTTAGCGTTATTGTTGCGGTCAACCGGTAGGATAAAAGCAATTGGGCCACACATGCCCAAACAATGAAAGCTCCCCATTAGACCTAGTAGTAGTGCTGTAATTAGAATGCTCATTAAGTATTAATTTAAAGTCATCTTTTGTTTTACTCTATAAGGAACGTTCTTTGTTTTCCAATCGACTATGACATCCCAACGACCGGAAATCAATTTGTTTTTATCTATAATTTGGCGGTTCTGTTGGTCGGGTTGTATAGCAATTTCTTGATCCAGCTTTGAATTATCCGGTTTGTATAAAATGATTTTTCCTTCTATTTTATGAATATAATCCGGAAATTCAATCACTAAATTCTTGTCTTTTTGAAAAATTTTTACCTGCACACGCATGGTATCGGCATTTTGCTTTCTTTTAATAACATCACCATATGCCAATTCTTTTTTGTAATAATCCTTTGTAACCATTTCGTTCGTTTTCAATTCCTTAAAAGATTGGTAAAAGAGAAATAGAAAAATGAGCATAAAAGTGATATAAACCAACAAAATACTCCAACCCCAATTTAATTTGAATTTACTCATAATATTTTTTTAAAAATGCAGGTTGTTTAATTTTTAAACAACCTGCATTAGATTATTTCTAATACTTATCTTGCAACCGGTGCAATAAAGACGGTTTTATAACTGTCAAGCATTTTGTCCTTATCGTAAACACCCAGTTTAATAGTATGTTTTCCGTGAAATTTGTTTTTGGGTAAATCAATAAAAATAATCACTTGTTTGATTTCTTCTTTCTTCAAGTCCAAATTATTTTCAGCACCCGAAACGGTTAATTTACCATCTTTCGGATCTATCAGTTTAATCTGTAAATTTTTATACGGATGACTACTTTTATTGATAATAGTGGCTTGATACATATTTTGAATATCGCCACTTGGCAGTTCTGTAAAGACCTGTCCACGGGTTCTTAATACTTTTAATTGTACAGACGGTCTATGGGCAAACAAGTATACAAATATCCCTAATAAAGCCGTTAAAACAACCGTATAAAATTTCACTCTCGTGGTAAACAACTTGCTATGTCCTTCTTCAATACTGACTTTAGATGCATAACGAATCAAACCACGCGGTTTGCCAATGGCATCCATGGTAGCATCACAAGCATCAATACAAGCGGTACAGTTGATACATTCCAACTGTGTACCATTCCTGATGTCAATTCCGGTAGGACAAACCAGCACACACTGTTTACAGTCGATACAATCACCCAGCCCTTCGGCTTCACGGTCTTGACCTTTACGCATCGGACCGCGTTTTTCGCCACGCTTATAATCATACGCCACCATAATGGTGTTTTCATCGGTCAAAACCCCTTGCAAACGACCATACGGACATGCAATGATACAAACTTGTTCTCTAAACCAAGCAAAGACAAAGTAGAAAACCGTTGTAAATGCCAAATAAATCAACCATGCTTTAACATCGGCAAAGGGATGTTTCCAAAAATTAATCACATAATCCGATCCGGCAACATATGCCAGCATAACACTAGTGATGACTAAGGAAACGAGATAAAAAACCACCCATTTGAGTCCGCGTTTTCTGATTTTTTCAGCATTCCAAGGCATACGGTCCAATTTGATTTGCTTAGGCCGGTCGCCTTCAAAAAAGTATTCTATTTTTCGGAATAACATTTCCATAAAAATAGTTTGCGGACAAAGCCAGCCACAAAAGATACGTCCGTAAACAACCGTAAACAGGACTAAAAATACAGCTGAAATAACAACTGCTAATGCCAACAAATAAAAATCTTGCGGGAAAAACGGCTTGCCGAAAATATGGAATTTACGTTCCAAAATATTAAACAGCATAAACTGTTCGCCACCAACTTTAATAAATGGTCCTATGATAAAAGCCGTTAAAAGAACAATACTCAATAGGGTTCTGTAAGTATAATGTTTACCTTTCGGTTTTTTCGGATGAATCCAATTTCTTAAACCTTCTTCATTGATGGTACCGATGTGATCCCTAAAACTTTCATTATTATTTGTATTCATTTTAAATAATTTTTTGAATCAAAATAAAGCAGTTTGAGAGCCAAACTGCTTTATTTTTAGGTATTTTTATGTAATTATTAACTTTTATTACAAGGTTTTCCTTGTGGGGCTTTGGGTTTAGCGGGTTTAGTACCTTGCAATGACAAGACATAACTGGCTACTTTTTGTACTTTATCAGCACCTAAAGCTTTCCATGGCGGCATACCTTTGCTGGTGCCATTGGTGATAACTTTAAAGACATCTTTGATATCGCAACCGTAAATCCAAGCATTGTCTGTCAAGTTAGGTCCAACTAAGCCGCCACCATCTGCTACGTGACAAGCGGCACAGTTTTTTAGAAATATTTCTTTGCCTTCTGCAAGTGCTTTTTTGTCTGTCAACAAAGTAACGGTATTGGCATCAACTATATTATGTGCTTTTTTGTAGGCATCTACTTGAGTTTTAGCTTTTGCCATTTCACGTTTAAATTCGTCATATTGACTATCGTTACCTTGCACGGTATAATAAAAAATATAAAATACCGAAATAATAATCGTAATGATAAATCCGGCTGTCCACCATGGCGGTAGCGGATTGTTAAGCTCTTGAATACCGTCAAAATCATGATCTAATTTAACGGAACTTTCTTGTTCTATAGGTGTGGCTTTGGTCAGTTTCTTTAAGAGTCTGTCAAAAGCCGATTCATTCTTTTTTGCCATAATCTATATCGTTTTGATCGTTAAGGGGAAAATCTTTCATTTCATCAACATGCTTTTTTGACATACCAAATGTGTAGATGATTACAAATATAAAGATAAATGCAAACAATACAATGGGAAAAACGTCAAAAAAATTTAAACCTTGATGTGTTGATAAATAATCCTTGATATGCCTTAACATGAGTTATACTAGTTTTTTGCGGTTTCAACTTTTTTAGTTGTATCGGTTCCCAAACGTTGCAAATAAGCAATCAATGCAACGATTTCTTTTTTGCTCAAATCCACTTTTTGTTTACCAAAAGCTTTGGCGTAAGATTCGGTAGATTCAACATTATTGGCTTCTAAATCTGCTGCAATTTCCTTAGCTTGTTTTTCCAACAATTTAGGGGCATTTTTGATATATTCATCCGTATAAAATTCAGTACCGTCTTTGAGTTTAGTGCCTAATTTTCGCAATGTTTTCATTTTGGCTTGTATATCGGAAGCATCTAAATCATCGGTTATAATCCATTTGTAATTAGGCATAATAGAACCATACATCATTGATTCGGGTTCGTAAATATGGTTAAAGTGCCATAAGTTAGGGCGTTTACCACCTTCGCGTAACAAATCCGGACCGGTACGTTTAGAGCCCCATTGGAACGGTCGGTCATAGACATATTCACCGGCTTTGGAATAAGGTCCGTAACGTTCTACTTCACTACGGAAAGGTCTGATCATTTGAGAGTGACAGTTGTAGCAACCTTCACGCACATAGATATCGCGCCCTTCTAATTCGAGCGGTGTATAAGGTTTTACACTGGCTATTTTCGGGATATTGGAATCGATAAAAATAGTCGGGATAATTTCAACGGCACCACCGATAGCAGTCGCAATCAAAGCCAAAACGGTAAATAAGACACCGCGTCTTTCGAGCCAATTGTGAAAATCTTCACCTTGTTGGCGAGCTGCCGGAATCGGTTTGAGTGGTGCTGCTTCTGCAGCGGTATCTTCAACGGTATGACCTTGAACGGTTTTAATTAAATTGTAAACCAATAGTAAGGCGCCGGTCAGGTATAATGTACCACCGATGGCACGCATATAGTGCATAGGTAAAATTTCGGTAACGGTATCCATAAATTCGCCGTATTTCAAGGTGCCATCCGGATTAAATTGTTTCCACATGATGGCTTGTAACCATCCTGCAGCATACATCGGGATGACATATAATAAAATACCGATAGTACCAATCCAAAAATGGTAATTGGCTAATTTTTTGGAATATAATTTGGTTTTATACAAGCGTGGTACCATCCAGTACAACATACCCATAACCATAAAACCATTCCATCCCAAAGTACCTACGTGAACGTGCGCTACAATCCAGTCGGTAAAGTGGGCAATAGCATTTAAAGATTTAAAGGATAACATCGGTCCTTCAAAGGTGCTCATACCATAAGAAGTAATAGCCACCACAAACATTTTCAAAATAGGATCTTCACGTACGCGGTCCCAAGCACCACGTAAGGTTAATAAACCGTTAATCATACCACCCCAAGACGGGAAAATAAGCATGACGGAAAAAATGGTTCCTAAAACTTGTGCCCATTGCGGTACAGCCGAGTAGAGTAAGTGGTGCGGACCTGCCCAAATATAAATAAAGATTAAAGACCAAAAGTGAATGATCGATAATCTGTAAGAATAAATAGGGCGTTTAGCTGCTTTAGGGACAAAATAGTACATTAAGCCCAAAATAGGTGTCGTTAAGAAAAACGCAACAGCGTTGTGTCCGTACCACCATTGTACGACAGCATCTTCAACACCGGAATACATCGAATAACTTTTCATAGATGATAAGCTTACCGGTAAACTCAAGTTGTTGAAAATGTACAACATAGCAATGGTTACGGCTGTTGACAAGTAGAACCAGATAGCGACATAAATATGACGCACCCGTCTTCTGACAACAGTCATCACTAAGTTAATAGTAAAAACAACCCAAATTAAAGCGACTAAAATATCAATAGGCCATTCCAGTTCGGCATATTCTTTACTTTGTGTAAAACCCAATGGTAATGTAATGGCTGCCAGTACAATAATTAACTGCCAACCCCAAAAATGGATACGACTTAAAACATCGTTAAACATACGGGTTTTAAGCAAACGCTGCGTGCTGTAATAAGCGCCGGCAAAAATACCATTACCGACAAAAGCAAAAATAGCAGCGTTGGTATGCAAAGGACGTAAGCGTCCGTAGCTCAACCATGAGATACCATCCATATAATGCGGAAACCAATATAGATAGGCAACCATGAGTCCAATTGTAAAAGCTGTAATTCCCCAGACAACGGTTGCCCACGAAAACAGTTTTACAATCTTGTCATCATAATAAAATTTCTGTTTTTCCATACAATTTAATTTTGGTTAATTATTTTTAGTTGTTTGTTCTTCTTTTTCTTCAAATTCATCTAATACCATTCTGATAGAAGGCGTATAAGTATCTTCATATTGACCGTTTTTAACAGACGACAAAAATAAAATCAAAAAGACTAAGGCAATAATCAAACTGATAAAAATGGTTAAATATAATGCAATCATGACTTAACTTAAACTTTACAAAAGTACAAATAATTATAAAATACCAAAAAATCTTTTTTACTAATGAATACCTGAGTTTCAAATTTTTAGCATATTTGTAATGATTTTAATATTAGCCGATGATTTTGTATGTTTTTTATGAATATTAATAAAAAAAGACCGCTTAAAAGCGATCTTTAAAGTTCTAAAACAGAAATCTATTTCTTAAAATTTGGCATTAAAACCCAATCCAAAGACTTCTTTTAGCTGAATATCTTGCAGCGCGTTGTCATCATAGAGCAAATTGATGCCAAAATTGGCACTGACATATTTGTTTACCGTCATCACCATATTCATTTGATAATCGACATCGACATTTTCCGGGTGGTCTAAATAGTTGCTATATAACCCGAGAATATTTTCCATTGAAATGTTTTTCATCAAATTAAATTTGTAGTAAGCATCAATAGCCATACCGAGTTCGTAACGTAAGTTTTTGCCGGGGTCAACACCATAAGCTCCTGCGGCGGATAAGGCATCGTCCATCACAAAGGTCAATTTGGAAGTTGCCGGTGCAAAGTTTACTTTTAAGTTATCCGATTTTTTCCACAACATACCCGGACCGAAACTCAAATATGCCGGTGCGAATAATTTTGAAGTGGTTATTTTGGGCGTAACACTATAATCGTAACCATCGGTCATTTGGGTTTTAAAATTACCGAAAAATGAATAATACCACAATTTGGATGCTTGATGACCATAAACGGAATTGATTTCAAAACGGTCATCGGTTTTTTTAGTCAAATCATTGATATGACTCAAACCGTAAGCAACAATCAATTTAGTGTCCCAAACATTTTTGCTTTTTTTGTAATTAAAATTGTAATTAATCAAACCATTGAGTGCCAATGAGTTTTCACCACCTTTAATCCAGTTGTCAAATGATGCTTGGTTAAACATCAAACTGATATCACCATTGTTGTTCCAACCTTCTTTGACGTCTTTTTTGTCTTGGGCGTTTATCATCAAACTTCCCATTACTAATAATGCAAAAATTAATTTTCTCATTTTCATCATTGTTTTTAAATTTTATTTTTGCAAAAATACAAAATTTTCGCCAATTTTATAATTATTTTTAAATTTTAAGACTCATTAATCTTAAAAAAATATTAATATGCATTATTAAAGCATAAAAACATCTTTTCCTTTTATCAATTTTACTTTATAATCATAAGTTTTGTGTCGTTGGGTTTTAATCTTAAAAATCAAAATATCTTTACCGGTTTCCAATCCGTCTTTTTTAAGTGTCGTCGCTTCAAATATATAATTACCGGAATCTAAAGTTTTATGCAATAAATAATTATGACCGGTATCGTAGTTTTTAAGTAAAAATTTATCTAAAACAATTGACATATTTTTGTTTTTGAATTGAACACCTTCCAATTGCATCGGTTTAGACAAAGTGAATTTTACCGTAAATTTTTCTATTATTGGCGCGCCTTTTACCCCCGGAAAAACGGTTTGTTCTTCGGCTTGATTGATGGTGATAAATTCCGGTAAGCAACTGAAATTAAACAATCCTAGTAAGATGACCAATACAACTTTTTTCATCTGTTTATTTTTTAGTTTAACATTTTCGTCAGATGTAACCTTTGATGATTAAAATAATCATTTCTTTGTATGTTTAATAATTATTTTAATCATGTCGGTTTCATTAGTTTATTTTTTTACATTTATTTTAAAATATTCTCGCGCAATGATTTCCACTTCATCATACCAATCTTTCCCGAATTTACGAGTCAAGGGTTCTTTTAAAAACTTAAACAAAGGCACTTGCAGTTGCTTGCCAAGTTCACAAGCACTGTTGCAAATATTCCATTGGTTGTAATTAACAGCTTGAAATTCGCCGTAATCTTTTACCCGAACCGGATACAAATGACAAGATATGGGTTTTTGCCAATTGATTTTACCATCGTTATATGCTTTTTCGATACCGCATAAGTAAACGCCTTTTTTATCTTGCGTAACATAAGCGCATTCCCTGTCATTAATTAAAGGCGTCGTCAAATCACCGTCTTGGTCAATGACATATTTACCTTGCTGTTCAATAGCTTTGATGCCTTCGGGCGTTAAATACGGCAAAACTTCCGGATATATATTTTCTAAAACGACTTTTTCTTCTTCGAGTAAGGGTGCGCCGGAATCACCTTCTACACAACACATCCCTTTACAAGCCTGTAAGTTACACACAAATTCTTGCTCAAACAAATCGTCGGTTATAATGGTTTTTCCTATTTGAAACATTTCTCTTATTGGTTATTTGGTGATATGGTTATCCGGTGATATGGTTATTTGATGTCTGATGTCATTTCGAACGCAGTGAGAAATCTCATTTTCTATTATAATACAGATTTCTCAGTTGTTCCTCCTTCGAAATGACAAGCTGCCCCAACATAATCCTTTCCGAATAATAACTTCTGTTATTTCGACCCCGACGGAAGTTGGGGGAGAAATCTCTAATTAGATTCCTTCCTGATAAATCGGGACAAGCTGTCGCTTCGCTCTGTCGAAATGACAATTACTGTCATTACCAACGGCTTCGATTTTTATAAACATATTATGTCATTATGAACGCCTTCCCTGTCATTTCGAACGCAGTGAGAAATCTTATTTTCAATTATGAATTACAAATTCTCAATATAACTTTTCAACAGTTTTTCAATAGCTTTTCTAACGGCTTTATGTTTACCGATAAAATAATTCGTCATAATGGAAAAACTGTAATATTTACCGGAATTGGCTTTAAAAATACCGGTATAATTTTGCACTTTACTCACTGAACCGCTTTTGACCCAGACTTGTTGTTGCAGCGTATCGTTTTTCA
>WFZY01000270.1 GCA_015489265.1 Flavobacteriaceae bacterium
GTTCATCACTGATTTCTTTTTCGACGACTTCTTTAAGTGTATCAATCCAAGAATAGCCGACACCGTCACTAAATTGTTCTTTTTGTCGCCAAGCGACGGATTCCGGTAAAATGTCTTCAAATGCTTTGCGTAAAATCCATTTTTCCATTTTGCGTTTGTCATCACCGTTATAATCCACCATTTTATCTTTCGGATTGAGACGCATGGCAACATCGAGAAATTCTTTATCGAGAAACGGCACCCTGCCTTCAATACCCCAAGCCGCCAAAGATTTATTGGCGCGTAAATTATCATACAAATGCAGTTTTTTCAGTTTACGAACGGTTTCTTCGTGAAAATCTTTGGGCGATGGTGCCTTATGAAAATACAAATAGCCACCGAAAATTTCATCACTGCCTTCACCGGACAAAACCATTTTAATCCCCATGGCTTTAATGGCACGTGCCATGAGATACATCGGGGTGGAAGCTCGAACCGTAGTTACATCGTAAGTTTCCAAATGATAAATCACATCACTGATGGCATCCAAACCTTCTTGAATGGTAAAAATGATTTCGTGATGCACGGTATCCAGATGTTCGGCAACTTTTCGAGCGGCTGCCAAGTCGGGGGAACCTTCCAAGCCAATGGCAAAAGAATGCAATCGGGGCCACCAAGCGGCTTCGGTATCGCCGGATTCAATGCGTTTGTCGGCATAAATTTTGGCAATAGCCGATGTAATGGACGAATCCAATCCGCCGGATAACAAAACCCCGTAAGGCACATCGCTCATCAATTGGCGATGCACAGCTTCTTCCAAAGCTTTTCGCAGTGCTTTGATATCAGTGACATTATCTTTGACGTTGTCATAATCTTCCCAATCGCGATGATACCAACGCACTAATTTTTGGTCTTTGCTGTGATAATAATGCCCGGGCGGAAAACTTTCAATTTTATTACAAACACCTTCCAAAGCTTTGAGTTCGGACGCCACATAAAAAGTGCCGTTTTTGTCCCAGCCCATATACAACGGAATAATACCCATATGATCGCGGGCAATCAGATATTCATCTTTTTCGACATCATATAAAGCGAAAGCAAAAATACCGTTTAAATCTTCGAGAAAATCCGCGCCTTTATCACGATATAAAGCCAGAATCACTTCCGAATCGCTTTTGGTTAAAAATTGATAAGTATTTTCGTAGCGCTTTCGTATTTGTTGATGGTTATAAATTTCGCCATTGACAGCCAAGACCAATTTTCCATCAGCCGAATACAAAGGTTGCTTCCCCGAAGTCGGGTCAACAATGGCTAAACGTTCGTGCGCCATTATGGCATTGGGGTGCGTAAAAATACCGCTCCAATCCGGTCCGCGATGCCGCAATTTTTTGGACATGGTTAAAATTTGCGGTCTTAATTGTTCTACCGCTTGTTTGGGTTCGAAAGCACAGACTATTCCACACATAATTATTTTGTTTTTAATGATTTTAATTTTATTAGTTTATAAGACCTACCAGGTTTTAGAAACCTAGTAGGTCTTGTCCGGGTTATTTGATGATTTGAGACCTAGCAGGTTTGTAAAACCTATCAGGTCGGGCATAAAAAAACCGCCGGGCAAAAACCCGGCGGACATTTATTTTTAAGCACAAGTTTTTGCTACCGGCGTGGGTAGTAATTATTATTGTTATTATTAGAATAATTCAAAAACATCAGTGCTTTTTTATCGTTTTATAATGCAAATATGAAAATAAAAATTGAATTGACAAAATTTCTTATAATTTTTTTGACTCTATGCTGAAAATAATGGGTAACATACATTTTTCTACAAAGGTGTCGTCCCAACATCCGTCGGGACTCAAAGGTTAGTTTATATTATTATCATTACAAAGGTGTCGTCCCAACGTCCGTCGGGACTTAAAGGTTGGGTTATATTATTATCGTTCAAATTAGCATCTTATTTGTTTTTTATAATAATTTCACCCCTTCGGGGTTCATCTGTTTTTTAACGTCATTATAGCTATAAACATTTCACCCCTTCGGGGTTTTTCTATTGTTAATATTTCTTTTTCATTATAAATTAATTTAGAGCTTTTTGTAAAATACGCTCATTTCTATAAGAAACAGAAATAATAAGTAAATCATCATTTTATACCAAAAAGATTTCCTAATTTTGCTACATATTATTCGTTTATGCAAAAAAGACTGCTTTTAACCATTTTGTTGAATATCATCATAACCGTATCGCAAATAATTGGTGGTATCATTTCGGGCAGTATGGCGTTATTGTCAGATGCCATGCATAATTTTTCGGATGTTATTTCATTGATTATCAGTTATATCGCCAATAAACTTGCCCATGAAAAAGAACAAACCATCGATAAAACTTTTGGTTATAAACGCGCGGAAATAGTAGCGGCATTGATAAATGCAACGATTTTAATCGTTTTGTCTTTTGTATTGATTTATGAAGCTTTTTATCGGTTTAATCATCCTAAAATTATCAAAGGAAATTGGATTATTTATTTATCGATTTTAAGTATTGTATTGAATATATTGAGCGTTTGGATATTAAAAGCCGGTGCGCAAAACAATCTGAATATCAAATCGACTTATGTCAATTTGTTGAGCGATGTGTTTACATCATTTATTGTATTAATAGGTGGATTGTTCATCAAATATCGGCAATGGTATTTTATCGACCCGCTGCTTTCCTTAATCATAGCCGGTTATTTGCTGTATGTGAGTTGGGATATTTTAAAAGAATCTATGCAAATCATTATGCAATTTGCCCCGAAAGGTATCGATATTTCGGAAGTGGAAAAAGCTATATTGAAATTACCGTCTGTCAAAAATATGCATCACGTGCATTTGTGGCGGCTCAATGATAATGATTTACGCTTGGAAGCCCATATCGAATTTAATAAAGATATCCGGTTATCGGAATTTGATGAAATCTGCGAACGTATTGAAAAGCTTTTGCAGGATAAATTTCACATCAACCATACGTATATCCAGCCCGAATGGAAACGCGATGACCCTAAGATTTATATTATACCGGATCATTAAGCAGAAAGTGCCGAGTGAAAAGCAGTAAAGTGCGAATAAGGTGAAAAATTAAGCAGAACACTAAACCGGTCACTTCGGTACAATTCCCCGACTTTGGTCGTGGAATCACTCAGTGTCCTACCTGACTTAATGTCTTAAATAAAAACCTGCAATTTTTTCATTTTTTCTGCCACATATTGTAAAGTCAATGACAAAATGTCTTTAAATATAGTAGTGGCAAAACTTTTGAAAGGGCTGATTTAGAAAACATAAAAAATCTAGAAAAATGAAAAAAACAATTTTAGCCCTATCAACCTTAGCGATTATATTCACAGGTTGTGCGCAAGACAAAACAACCGGTAACCATACAAAAGCCGAAGTTAAAAAAGAAGCACCGGTAAAACCGGAACATGCCAAAATCAGCGATCAAAAATTGCAAGGTAACATATCCAAAACCATGGAAAATGACTTTGCTTACAAAGAAACCGAAAGCACCAAGCAAGCGATTGCCATACTACGCGAAACCGGTAATGTGTTAAATTATATTGCCAAAGACAAAGATAAAAAAGCCAAAGAAGAATTGGCTAAATTAATCGGTGAATTGGAAATCTTAATCACCAAAGATCCGAGTGTGGCCTTAGTTCCTGTTAATGTAGCTTATGAAGTAAACGATGTCGTTGTTGATATACCAACCGTTTACGAAATAACAGATGCCGCTAAAAAAGCTATGGATGACGGTTATTATCAAGCTGCCAAAAAAATATTGGCTGATTTGTCCAGCGAAATGACTGTTAAAACCACGTATTTACCTTTGGTAACCTATCCTGATGCAATGAGAGTCGCAGCTGCCTTATTAGAAAAAGGTAAAAAACAAGAAGCAGCCGCTGTATTAATGAAAGCATTAAATACTTTGGTAGTTGAAAAAATAGATATTCCGCTACCTGTGTTGAGAGCGGAAGAATATATCAAATTAGGGGCCGCAGCCATGTTGTCCGATGATAAAGATAAAAAAGATGTTGCCTTATTATTCTTGGACAATGCCGACTACCAATTGCAATTAGCAGAAGCCATGGGATACGGTAAAAAAGACAAAGAATACAAAGAATTGGCTACGGCTATCAAAGACTTGAAAAAAGCCATTACCGAAGGTAAAGAAACCAAAGGTAAATTTGAAAAATTGTCTGAAAAAATCAAAAAATTCAAAGAAAGATTATTCTACAAAAAACGTCAAAATACCAAACGAAAATAATTCGATTGATATAGAGCATATATAAGTTATAGCCGTCAATTGACGGCTATAACTATTTTTAAAGACAATTTGTCAGAGAAATTGACAAGTTTTCATATACTGCATAATAGGAATACATTTTGATAGTTTAATGTTGAACAAAAAATCTATAAAATCATACAAAAATGAAAAAGCCCGAAAAAAGCAACATTAAGGAACAAGACTTACAAAATAGTATCAATGATACGATGAGTAAAGACTTTAAAGTCAAAATTGATGAAGATACCCAAAAAGCTTTGGATATATTAAAACAAACTCAGGAAGTAATTGATGAGATATCCAAAGATAAAAAGGACGATGCCAAAAGCAAATTGGCAAAATTGATTGGTGAATTGGAAATTTTAATCACCAAAAATCCGAAAGTATCACTTATTCCGGTTAGTGTTAACTACGAAATAAGAGATGCTGTGGTTGATATTGAAACCGCCGAAAAATTAATAGCTGATGCCAAAAAAGCATTTGAAGACGGCTACTATCAAGCGGCTAAAAAAGTTTTGAACACTTTAAGCAGTGAATATGTCATTAAAATTTCGTTCTTGCCATTGGCAACTTATCCGGATGCTATGAAAATAGCGGCTAAACTTTTGGAAGAAGACAAAAAAGACGAAGCATTGGCAGTATTGATGAATGCCTTGTATATTTTGGCTATTCAAGAGATTGCCATACCATTGCCTGTGTTGAGAGCGGAAGAATATATCAAAGCAGCTGCCATAGCCGTCAAAGAAAAGAAAGAAGAATATATAGCAACCGCCGTTATGTTGCTTGAAAATGCAGAATACCAATTGCAATTGGCAGAAGTTATGGGATATGGCAAAAAAGACAAAGAATACAAAGAATTGGCAACTGCCATAGCCGAATTGAAAAACGCTATCAAAGAAAAACTAGAAACTGAAAGTTTATTTGATAAACTATCGGAAAAAATCAAAAACTTTAAAGAGCGTTTATTCTTTGATAAAGTCAAAGAAAACTAAGCATAAAAAATTTCATAAAAAATCAGGCGAAAGAAAAATTCGCCTGATTTTTTATTTTTGGTAAATTTACCGAAAAACTACAATGAGCAAAACATGGCATATAAAGCGCTTTGACGAACTTTCGAAACGGGAATTATACCAAATACTACAACTACGAAACGACGTCTTTGTAGTTGAGCAAAACTGCGTATATCAAGATGCCGACGGTAAAGATTATGATGCTTATCATTTGTTTCTAGAAAAGGATAATCAGATAATTGCTTACGCCCGAATGTTTAAATCCGGTGCTTATTTTGATAAAGCAAGTATCGGTAGGGTAGTGGTACATCCAAATTTTAGAAAACAAAATCTAGGTAATAAATTGATGCAAAAAGCCCTAAAATTTCTGACAGAAACTCTAAAAGAAGACACAATAGAAATCAGTGCACAAACTTATCTGCTAAAATTTTATAATGATTTGGGCTTTAAAGAAACAGGTGAAGTTTATTTAGAAGACGGACTGCCACATATCCGGATGATTTACGGTTAAAAAATATTTGATATGCAAGGACATAAATTGTTGGAACGAAATATTTCGGACAAAAATCGTTTAAATCTGAATAAAATACCTACCGGTGTGTATTTATATACTATCACTATTGACGGTAAACAAAAAAGCGGAAAATTGATAAAGAAATAATTTTATCAGACCTAGTAGGTCTGTAAATGATTGTAAATCAAAGTAAAAAGACCTTGCAGGTTTTATAAACCTAACGGGTCTTGTTGAAAATTAAAATTTTTATTTCCGTTTCTTCTTAAAATTTCAATTTGGTATATAACCAATAGTTTTCTAACTTTGTAAAAAGTTCATTATGAAAGACTTTAAGAAATATATAGAAATTAATCCCGAAAAAAGATTTGGAAAACCGGTTATAAAAGGTACCAGAATATCGGTTTATGATATTTTATTATGGTTATCCGATGGCATGACAAAAAAAGAAATTTTGCATGATTTTCCGGAACTTAAAGAAGAACAAATAAACGCTTGTCTTGCCTTTGCCGCTAGTAAGGAACAAGGTCATCGCTATGCTTCATGAAACTTTTATTTGACCAAAATATATCTTTTAGACTCATACGAAAAATAGCCGATTTATATCCGGAAGCAAAACAAGTCAGAGAACTTGGTCTTGAAAACGCATCTGACCGTGAAATATTTGATTTTGCCATAAAAAACAAATATACCATAGTAACTTTTGACGCCGACTTTTGTGATATTAATAATCTAAAAAATTTTCCAATAAAAATAATCTGGCTAAGAACCGGAAATATTACTACCAAAAATTTGGAAAGAATTTTTACTGAAAAATTTGAACTTATTCAAACTTTTTTGACAGAAAATAGCGGTTGTCTGGAAATTGAAAATTAAAATGTTTTAAATTAATCAATTTTTAGTCAGACTCAGACCTACTAGGTTTTGAAAACCTAGTAGGTCTATAAATGATTGTAAATCAACATAAAAAGACCTAGCAGGTTTTATAAACCTACTAGGTCGTTGGAATATCATAAATTTAACGATTTAAAACTAACAAGACTATTAGGTCAGAAAAAATTAAATTGTAATAACATAAAAAAATGCCGGTAATTTTTCTACCGGCATTTTTTATTTCCGTTTCTTCTTAAAATTTCTTTTAGGTTTTGGCAATTTTGATACCGTATTGTTTTTTATTTCAATATTGTCTTGGTCTTCGTCGGTATCGTAAAGCATTTCAAAATCTATTTGTTTTTTTTCGGGATTGGTTTTCTTAACTTTGACGGTTACCACATCGCCAAGTTGGTATTTTTTACCGGTAATTTCGCCGATCATGGCATAGTCATCTTCATCAAAATAATAATAATCATCTCGCATTTCGGTGCGTCTGACCAATCCTTCCACTTTATTGGCGGTTAATTCCACGTATATA
>WFZY01000271.1 GCA_015489265.1 Flavobacteriaceae bacterium
ATATCAATTCTATAAAAATCACTACCGTAAACCTTTTTAAAATTTTCTATTTTCCGACCCTGGGTGTCAAACAATTTAATGTCAAAATCTTTTAAATCATATTTATCACTTAATGATTTGATATCAAAATACTTGGTTGCCGGTACAGGATATACCAATATATTTTGACTGAAATCTTCTTCATCAACAATACCGGAACCGTTCGGATCATAATCAAAACCCCATTGGACATAACCGGGTGCATTTTTTACCCTTACACTTGTTTTAAAAGCTTCGTCTTTTAACCGGTTACGATGTATGTTTTCAAACCTGAAATATGCTTTGGTATGACTGTCTACTGGAAAAAATGCATTTCTATTTGGCGTAAAATTACTCACATACCGGGCTGTATCAGACCAACGAATTTGGTCAAAATCGGCTTTGATAAAACCAGAATAACCACCGTGATAGCGTTCACCTATATTGATGGCAACATTGGAACTGTTCAAATGAAAATGATTTTGATTATTACTATCTCGTTCTTCGCCGTTGATAAACAATTTGGCTGTATCGCCTTGATTACTGACTGCAATATGATACCATTGTCCTATTTGCAATTTTTGTCCGCTGTTGCCGGAATGTAAAGCATCTTGTGATGCCGGCGACTTAAACACCACAGAATAATCATTGGCAGTAACATCTTCTATTTCCATTGCAAAAATATACTCCCTGTCAAAAATTACATCACCGTCTTGATTGCCCGGTTTTAATCGCAACCAAGTTTCAAAGGTATAATCGTGATTAAAAATCAAATCATAATTGGCTGTTTGCCTGGCGTAAGCATATTGTTGTCCTTCAAAACTGCCGTAACCATTAAACCAACCTTGTGGTGCATAAGGTATTCGTTCTGAATATGACGCCGAATAATATCTTCCATGAGTTTTGCCTTTAACCCGGAATTGATATACGTTTCCAGTCGGATTTTGATAGATATAATCTTGTCCGGTGATACCAGTAGCAACCGTTTGCCAGGATCCGTTATCTATTTTGCGTTGCAATGTAAATTCTTCATAATTAACATTTTGTGCTGTTTCCCAGTGTATTAAAAAATCATTACCATTACCTGTCGGTGTAATAGATGTAATTTCCGGTTCCGGGATAACATCAAACAAAGCCCCTAAAACCGTATTGTAGCCCGGCGTAGAACTATTCCAACCTTGCATATTGTACCATCCGTTATTCGGTGTACCTTGATTATACCAACCCCAATTGATATAATAATAAGAAGAACCGTTCATTTCCTTATATCCGCTGACCACAAAAGCATGTCCGTTGCCAGCACTGTCTTCTACAGCTACCGATACAGGTACCCTTTCTTGCATATTGCGGTACATACGGCTCCAAAATTGAGACCAACTTATATCTTCATAATGACCGACATACCGGAAATAATTTTCCAAAATAAATGGCACCTTATTGACATTGGAAGTAGAACCGGTAGGTTCGAAATCCATCTCTACAGCAACTGCCACATCATACACCAACCTGCCGACTGCTTCCCGCTGTGCATCGGTAGAATGAACATACATATAGTGATCCAGCATCAAATCCCAATCATAAGGCCTTTCGTCAAAAAAAGCACCATGACGCACTAACGAACCATTATAATTATCACTGTAAGTATTGTTACCAACTCCAATACGTGGCCACTCATAATAATGCAAAATCTGAGAAGTGGATATGGCTACACATCCAGCCGAACAATGACCGGGTGTATAATAATTTGTAACATTGACAATATTATTCTGGTCGTCAATACAATTGACACTACCCCACTCATCCGTCAAAAAATTTGGCACGTCATTTAACGTATTCCGGTTACTGTTAAAAATATCTTTATCTAACGGTGATAAAGATGTAATTTGTTGAATTTGAACGTTTTTACTATTATCTAATAAACGATTGTTTTGTAAACCGAATTGCCCTTTTGGAATAACAGCCATTACTTGTATGTTACCCTGTATTTTTTGTAATAAAATATAACCGCCTTCCTTAAAGTTTACGGCAAAATTTGTTCCGTTGTCCCATTGAAATAATTGAACAGGATGTTTTTCAAAGCCAAAATTTTGGTAATAAAAATCACGGGCTTGCCGGGCAACCTTATAGGTTTGTTGCCCCCAACTGGCTTGCCAAATCAAAAAAATAATTGTCAATACAAGAAAACGTTTCATCATCAAAAATTTTTAATTTCCTCCATATAAAGGTAAATATTCATCCGGTTCGTGATACCAAGTATTATCTTTATGTACCTTAATGTAATAATCGTAATAACCTAAAATTTTAATCTTGTCAAAATCATTAGGCGGATTAAAAGGCGTCAATTCTTCATCCAAATTCAACTGCAGCAGTGTATATTCGTCTACCACATAATGTTTGGAACGGTCAGGTGTAAATTCCGTCGGATAACGGTCAATAGTTGATAATCTGATATTATCCATTCCTCCTTTAAAAAAGTGCATAGGTGACCCTCTATACATATAATTAAAATCCAACCAAGTATCACATACCGGTTGTTTCCAAACAGGGTCGGTACTACTGTCAATAAGTTTTCCATTGATATAAAATTTAGCTACACCATCGCTTGACGATCGGGATATAGCCACGTGTATCCATTCGTTAAAATGCAGATTTTCAGCCGCTTGTTCAGATGACATTGCTGCTACTTGATTATCGTCACCATCACGTAATTTACCGTATTTGATAGCAAAATCTGCATCCGGGTCAGGATCATTGATAAGATAAAGTTCAAAAATATGACGTCTTTCACCTATACAAGCACCACCGGCATACAAACCGTTAATAGCATCTTTGTTGCCGATAAGTGCATCAGGGTCAACTTTAATCCACAACTCATATGTCCAATCTCCTTCGGGCAAAGAGCTTAAATCATTTTGATGATCACCGCTAAATGCATACACCCGCAAATTCGGGTCATTGATATCCGAACCGGGCATAACAATATTGACCAATCCGTGTTTTATCAACATCCCCGGATATTCAGGTAGTTCTTTTTTCTTACAATGAGAAAAAATTATACTTAATATGCTTAATAAAACAATATTTAAAATCTTTTTCATTTTAAAAAATATTTTCAAATTAAGGTGCCAAAGGATTATACCAACCGTTGACAGCTACATCTTCACCCGGTATGCCGTATTGTGGATCAATACCTCCAAAAGTATAAAAAGGTTCTTGTAAAATTTCCAACTGTTGAGCAGGAATTGGAAAATGTAGCAATGAACCGTCTTGCAACATATCACGACGACGCATATCGAAATATTCTATTCCCATACCGGTCAAAGGCAATTCCATAGTGCGTTCGTAAAAAATAGCATCTATTACAGCATTACCGTTGTTAGCCGGAACAGGTGGTAACTGTCCGCGTGTTATTCTTGTCCCGTTATTGATAATAGCAGCCGCTTCTGTAAAACGGTTTAAATGGGTTAAAGCTTCGGCTTTGAGTAAATCATTTTCTGTTTTACGCATCAAAATAACCGGTGCAAAAAAATGCGCTTGAATATAATCATCAAAACGGGTATAACGGTAAGTAGACCAACGGTAAGTACCGCGTTCGGGACGGTTATTATTGGAATTGTAAGCAAAATCAGTCTCTGCCCTGTGATCGGGTGAATTCATTATACCATCATTTGGTAAAGCAGACAAACCCGCTTCGGGCCAATGAGCCGGTTGACTAGGGTCCAGCATATTTATTATCCGCATATCCACCTTACCCCACGAAGGACGTGCCATATAATATTTAAGCCACGACATCCATTTACGATCACTACCGTTGCCGTCTCCATCAATAGCAAAATCTTCTGTAATTCCGGCTTGCGTATGTTCCAATACTGATTGCCAATCCACTGCATCCGTTTGAGCTTGGTTACGAGCCGAATATACCATCAACCGGGCGATAAACGAATGGGCTATTTTTGATAAATCTTCATTGGTAAATGGCCTGGTCATCCACTCTTGCGGTAATGTAAATTGATTGTTGTCAAATACATCGATGGCTTTTTTCAATTGGTCTATAGCCATTTCAATAGAAACAGTATAAGACGTAGCTTCCAAATGTTCAAAATCTGTGTTTTCATCCGAAGGATAAGCTTTGTCAAACACTAAACCGATATAACCGTTTGCCAATCCTTGCATCATATAAGCCATCCCTTTAACCATTGGTGTTTCTTCACCGCTTTCACCTATCTCAATACCTTTATTGATACCTGTCAATACATCATTGGCACTGGACAAAACACTGTACATATTGCGCCAATAATTACGGATGTTTCGGTGATACCGGTATGAAGGCGTATTGTTGTAAAACACCCGAGGTTCTTTGGATAAATCTACGCAACCATAATTAGCAAATGTCACAGTACCCCAATCTGCCATCACCCACATAGATGGTCCAGGTGAATCCAAATTGTGTTGTTCGGTCCTAAACCACTGATTAAATAAACTGCCAGCAAGTGCTTTTAAACCTTCAGGTGATGACAAAACATGATCACGGTCGGGATTATTGATATTTTTAACATCCAACTTATTACAGCCGGTAAACATTAAAACAACTGAAAAAATAAACAAAATTTTATATAAATATTTCATAAACAATTTTTTAAAATTTAAATTCTAATGATAAAGTATATTTTCTGAAATTAGGATAACCGTAATTATCAAACGTAAATCCTTTGTAACCAGCTTCTGAATCGTAACCGGAATATTTGGAAAAAGTAAACAAATTGTTACCGGACAAACCGATTTTTACCCGCTTGACATACTTACCTATTGTACTGTCTTTTTTAAGGTCTAAATTATAGAAAAAAGATATTTCACTTAATTTCAAATAAGTACCGTCTTCAACCCAAAATCCGTTCAATGCATCAGCATCGTAGAGTGCTTGATAATAATTGACCGTTTTTTTGTTCTCGGGCTTAATATAGATTTGATCCATCATCAGGTGGCGTAAATCCCTTACCAGATATTGTGCTGTAGCATTGTAAATATCACCACCTTGTTTCCAACGCCACAACATATAAAAGGTAAATTTTTTATATTTTGCTGTACTGTTAAATGTCATATAAAAATCCGGGGTGACATTACCAATAGGTACAATTTTATTATTGCCGTCTTTATCTAAAACATGAAAAGGATGTTCATTGACCGTGCCTACATCATCTTTTTTTACTACAACACCATCTCTATTAACCACATAATCATTGATATCTTCCCCGGGTGCCAATTGTTTTTTCATTTGATCCAAAGTGCGGACAAAATCCCAGCCATACATCGTACCGTAAATTTCACCTTCTGCTATACGAAAAGCACCACGTGGTCCAGTACTGAAAGCAGGAATACCTAATTGCGTAATCATCGATTTGGTTTTGGTAAAGGTTAAACCAACATCCAATTTTAATGGCTTTTCCAAAATTTTAGCATTGAGCAAAGCTTCAATGTTTTTTGAAATTACAGTTCCATCATTGACCCATTGAAATTTAAAACCGCCAAACATTGGTGCCAAAGGCTTGAGTACAAACTGGTCGGTAGTTTTGGTGTATGAATAAGTAGCTTCCAGATAAAATCTATCTAAAAAAGAAGCATCTATACCAATCTCCGTTTCAGTAGAACGTGAAGGCTTTAAATCCTTGTTACCCAAAGTATTTTTTTCATAACCTCCACCGGCGACACTTTGAAATGTTTCATATTGATAACTAAAACCTGGACGCAAACCGGCAATACCGTATGCCGCCCTTAATTTTAATTCTTCAACTCCTGGAATATTAAAATCTTCAGTTATACGGTAAGCACCCGAAAAACGGTAATAATTTTGCCAACGTTGGTTAGTACCAAACAATGACGAGCCATCACGACGAAACAAAGCATCTAAAATATAACGGTCTTTGTATTGCATTGATGCAATAGCAAAATAATCAGAAGCTAAAGTCAAAGAATGATAATCTGTTGTCGTTGTGTTCGATAGATAATTAAACGATGGCAAATCGGGTAGATCAAAAGTACTGTTAGGCGTGGTTGAATAGCTGCGAAATTTATTACTTTCAAACAAATAACTCAATTTTCCGGTCAATTTCAAATCATTCCAACGATGTTTATAGACTAATGTACTTCTGAAAGTTTGACTAACAATACGTGAATCATAACGTGACATATTACCGTTTGTTTTGCGTAAATGATCGTCTTCAATACCATCATAAGTACCAAAAGGTGTAATATGCTCACTGTTGTAATATTGGATTTCCGTGGCATATTCATTTTTAAAATTCAGGTTTTTTAATATTTTCCACTCAGCTTTATAACTGCCCAAATACCGCATTTTTTCAG
Organism: Flavobacteriaceae bacterium; assembly: GCA_015489265.1. Taxonomy (GTDB): domain Bacteria; phylum Bacteroidota; class Bacteroidia; order Flavobacteriales; family Flavobacteriaceae; genus WGBX01. The sequence goes on from WFZY01000271.1 coordinate 6,376, forward strand.
AATAGCTTTCTTTTCGCCATAAATCGTATAAAGGATTATGAACTATTTGTGTCCATTGGCTTGGATAGTAATAATATTTTTGTCCGTCAGGATTTTTCTTATAAATATTAGCATCGGGTTCCAGCATTAAAGCATTAAAAAAAGCACTTGTGCCACCTCCCATAAAATCGTTGTGTGTTGCTATAAAATTGTTACTTGTTGATAACTTAATTTTATCACTTAATTTATGATCTATATTTAAACGGATACTTTTGCGTTTATAGCCACCTGTTTCTATGATAATACCCTGATTGGTATAATTTTCAAAAGATAAAAACATATTGGTTTTTTCACCACTGTGTGCAATGCCAACATAATTTGTATAAGATAAACCACGTGTAAAGAGTTCTTTTTGAAAATCGTGATTAACACGATAAGGCAAATCCATATAAGCATCAGGTTTTATACGGCGGTCACCCTGCACACGGGGATCCCAGGCACCATCATATCCGGAAGGATATGTAACAAAATTATATTTGGTATATTTATCAGTAGATAACCAATCCAATGCCAATTCATAAGGATGATGCTGTGCTAATTCCAAATATTTAGCAAGTTCTTGTACACTTGCTTTATTGCGTATCACTACACTTGTTTCGTGTTTTTTTAGTTTTTTACCACGTTTGGTAGTAATAACCAAAACACCGTTAGCGGCTTTTGAACCATAAAGTGACGAAGCGGCAGCACCTTTAACCAATTCAGCAGACGCAACATCATCAGCATTAATATCGGCAAGCGAACCTTCCATAAGGACACCGTCCACCAATATCATCAAACTACTATCACCATTCAATTGTTTGGCACCTCTCAATACAATAGATGCACCGGATCCCGGTGACCCACTAAAAGATGTTATCTGTGCACCGGCAACTTTGCCGGATAAAGCATTGGCTATAGACGGTTGATCAGTCATATTGAGCTGGTCAGATTTAACTTTGGTCACCGAAACCGACATCTTTTTCTTAGATGTTCCAGAAGCCACACCGGCAATTATCACTTCATCCAACACATTTTTAGACGGCTCCATTTTAACATCAATTTTAGTTTTATTTCCTACTTTAATTTCTTTTGTGGCATAACCCATATACGAAAAAACTAAAATATCTTCAGGAGAAACTTCTATACTGTAATTACCATCAAAATCGGTTGTTGTGCCTTTTTGTGTACCTTTGATAACAACAGCTACTCCTGGCAAACCCATTCCGGTTTCATCTACAACGGTTCCGTGAACGGTTTTAGTTTGAAGTAAATTTTGTTGAGCAAAAAGTTCAGAAAAACGAAAAGAAAAAATAAAACTAATAAATAATGTATAATAAACATATTTAGAGTAATAATTCATTTTTTTATTTTTTTGAAAATAATAAACTATCTATTTTATAAT
>WFZY01000272.1 GCA_015489265.1 Flavobacteriaceae bacterium
CCGACCCGTATCAGATTGCTACCATTGGCAATAGCGATAGGATAATCACCGCTCATACCCATTGATAGATATTGAAATTCGGGGAATTGTGAGCGATACCTTTCGTAAAGCCGGTGCAAAAATGCAAACTCATTAGCTATTTGCTGTTTATCTGTCGTATTGGTTGCCATGCCCATCAAACCGATAATTTTTACATTGGGAAATGCGCCTTGCTGATATTGTTGCATGATTTCAGCTAGTAAAGCGTCATCCATACCGAATTTCGTTTCTTCGCGAGCAATTTTTACCTGCAATAAAATATTAAGTACTTTATGATGTTTTGCTGCTTGTTTATCTATCTCTTTGAGTAATTTTATATTATCAACGCCATGAATTAAATAGACAAATCCGGCAATATATTTAACTTTATTCCTTTGCAAATGCCCAATCATATGCCACATGATGTCATCCGGCAATTGACTTTGTTTGTCTACAAGTTCCTGTACTTTATTTTCACCGAAATGTCTTTGTCCGCAGTCGTAAGCGGTTTGAATATCAGCCGCCGGCTTGGTTTTGGAAACTGCCACCAAAGTCACATATTCGGGGATATTTTCTTTTATGTTTTGTATGTTTTGGCAAATATTGTTCATGTTTAATTGACTGATTAATTGGGTATTATTTGGTTCTAGGATTATTTGAAATCGGCGCTTCGGTACACCACTTCTTCATCGTGGCACTCAGCGTCCTACTTCGGCACATTTCTTTCTGCATTTGGGACACTCAGCCACCTTTAACGCTGCTTCATAGAAAATTCTTTTTATTTATAAGACTCTGTAACTTTTGATTCTACAAGGTAGGTCACTGAGTGTCCCGACTAAAGTCGGGATGTATCGAAGTGACCGGTTTTGTACTTCGTGCTTTTTATTGATTTTATATTTCATAAATAAACAATCCTTTAAGCAATCTTGGTTCGAGATATAAACTTTTATATGGTATTTTTATATTTTGTTTAATGGCTTTTTCTATCTCAGAAAAATCCATGGGACGAATGATAAAACCAAATTTACAATTAGCTTTATTTAATTGATTTTCAACACATTTAGCACTTCTTTTACCGTCACAAAATTGGAATTGGTCGTAACTAATCAATTCTTGATTTTTCGTTATTGCAGGTAAAATATATTTTTCGAAAATAAAGGAATCGGGTAAACTTTTGTCAATATGCTCTTTAGGACTTAAGCTGTATTTACCATCTAAAGTATATAATAAAATTTCACCTTTATCGGGCAAATCATAATTATCAATTGGGTAAAAGTAAAAATGTTCCTTGAGCATATTTAAAATTTCATCTGTCGATTTAGGATATTCAAGGGGCAAACCTTTTTTATACTCATGTATTTTTACTTGTTTTTGTGAAATCAGATAAGCCGGAAAAAAGTTAAAAGCTTCTTGTCCGGAAAAAAAACGTCGTCCTTTTTGACGATTTTCCTTATATATATTATGTAAAGCTTCAAAATTATTATTATCGTCAATAATGTAAAATTTCTCGGCACGTTCAAAAGCTTCTTTAATCAAATTGATGTCATCCGGATCCAATACCTGCCATACTTCATGTATATAACCATTATTTCGGGTAAATTCGTAAAGTGGTATTTTAGATTTGTACTTTTGAAATATTTCATTTATAGCATCTAAATCTTCATGAACAACCGTTATGGGTTTCGTAACAAATCTTGTATGACTAACCAATTCGGTTTTTGCAGACACGGCATCAGGTAAAGACTTCTCTATTTTATGTATCAGACCGGCATCATAATCACTATGCGGAATTTGTCCGACTATACCAAAAAATTCATTTTTTTCATTGTCTATAATGTTATAAATGTAAAAACCCGGATTTTCATCGGTTTGGATAATCCGGTTTCTTTTAAATTTTTGATATTGTCTTTTAATGGCTTTGTATCTCTTTACTCCTTCTAAACGTTTGATATACGGCTTGTAAAAAATATTGTTGAAAGAATACGGATTGCGACGGATAATACTATTGATATCATTCATGCTCAATTCGCAATCATCTTCCGTCGGAAAAACACAAACTTTGTTTCGCAACGGATGGGTGATGATAATGGGAAATACTTGTGCCATTTTTTTGATTATTTGGTGATACTGGTTATCTGGTTATTTGAGGATATGAGGAATTTTATTCTACTTCATAATTTGTTTTACGCTTTGATGGATATTTATTACTTCTTAATATACTTCTACATTTAATTTGAGGAAATGAGGAAAGAAAAATATCAATTCTTCATTTTTGGTTAAGAGTTTACCAAAATATCAATTTTATTAACTTTTAACATTATAAACTTTCATCTGTTTATTTTTTAATTTTAATATTTTGGTTCCCGACAGTCGTCGGGATAACCTTTGATGATTAAAGTAATCATTTCTTTGTGTGTTTAATAATTATTTTAATCATGTCGGTTTCAACTCAAATCATGTATCACCAAACCACTACGCAATTTTGGTTCAAACCAAGTCGTTTTTGGCGGCATAATGTTGCCCGTATCGGCAATGTTTATCAATTGCTGCATAGACACCGGATACAAGGCAAATGCCACTTTATAATCACCGGAATCCACACGTTTTTCCAATTCTTTCAAACCACGAATACCACCGACGAAATCAATACGTTTGC
>WFZY01000273.1 GCA_015489265.1 Flavobacteriaceae bacterium
AGTTGTGCTTTTAAACTTTCAAACTTGATACGTTCGTTTTGAGTTTTTAATTGTTCGGCTTTAAGTTGGCTTTCCCGTATCTTTTTAAAGGAATATTTAGTGATGATAAATAATGAGATGACCAAAGCAAATAAAACGACCATTGTATATTCCAACGGATTGATATGCCGGATAAAATCTTGAATGTTTTGTCTGAAAATAAAAACTCTTAAAAACAAATTAAGTGTAAAATAGATTAAAGCATTGACCGGAATCACCCCCAATATGCTGATAATTAAGGTTTTTTCCGGATTTTTGTTCCAATTCAAATATTTTCCTATCAGGTTGAAATACAACATGTTACCTATGCTAAATACCAAAGAATAAATTAAAAAGTAAGGTAAATTTTGCCAGATAGCATACGAAGCGCCTGCTATTAGGTTTATGATGAATATGAGGGCGGCAGCCAAAAGCGTCGTGGTTAGGATTTTTTTTGTTTTCATAATTTAGGTGTTTAAAGGTATTAAAATAATTCGATTTCTAGTTGTAAATCTTGTTTTAGTTCAAACTTGGCATCTTCCCAAGTCGGTGGTCCCATTCGTGTTATATTATTGGATAATCCCCAAGGTTCGTCCGGAATATAGTTGTTAAAATCTAACCGATGGTTGCCATTGAGGTCTTGAAAACACAATACGGCATAGGTACCTTCCGGTAAATCTTGTATGTCTAATGAAGTTTTTTGAGAAGGCATAACCGTGTATTTTTTATAAGCTTCCTTGTTGTTAAAATCCTTTTCCGATTGGTAGAGTGCTACATAAATAGGTTTATCCGTTTTTTGAATATTTTCAAATTTGATTTCCAAACGGAATGTTTGTTCCGTAGCAGTTTGTGGCATTATAAGATGCATGAAATAGCCAAAAGCGACTAAAATAATGCTAAGTAAATCTTTCATTTTTTTTAGTTTTATGATTAATACAGAGCAAAGATGCAGCAGCAATAATGAGCAAACAATTTTTTATTGCTGAACTGTCAATTTTGAGAACTGAACTGTATTTTTTGAAATTTAAAAAAACACAGTTTTATGATATTTATCATAAAATAGATGATTTTTTAAAAATCGATGTTGATTTTCTTGTATTTTTGAACCGGAATTATTAAAGACAAAATAGTGAAATTAATTTGGCTCTTCTTGCTGGTTTTTATGTCATTTTCTATGAACATAAAGGCGCAATCAATACCTGAAAAATCAAAAAAGAACCTAAAGATTAATGGACGGATTCAATATGATTATGAATTTTTAAAACGGGATAAAGCTTCCAATTGGTTTAACGGTAATGAATTCAGGCGGGTTCACCTATCAGCTGCCGGTTTGTTATCGTCACATTTTTCTTATAAAATAGAAGTAAATATTGCCCATGCCACTATTGGTTTTAGAGATGTTTATTTAAAATATCAAGGTGGAAGATTGGGAAACCTTTCCATTGGAAGCGTATTAGAACCAACCGGCTTGGACATGGCGACCAGTAGCAAATATATCCCGTTTTTTGAACGGGCTATGCTGACTTCTATGCAAAATTTCCGTTGGGGTGGCGGTTTTTTATACGAAAATTTCCATTTGTTTAAAGAACATGCCGGTTTTCAAATGGCTGTTACCAATAACGGAAAAAATACGGAAGGTTTTAAAGACATGGATTTGTCTGCCGGTCAAAACTTTACTTCAAGATTTATAGCTTGTCCAATAGACGAACCTTCCAAACATTTAATATTGCATTTGGGAATCAATTATGCTCACAGACCTTATAACGATTTGATATTCAGACCCGAAAATCATATGGGGGATAAATATCACTATGTCTTTTCGGATGGAAAAGATAGACAAACTATTGGGTTTGAATTGGCTACCGGATATCAATCATTTTCTTTGCAATCGGAATACAAAATGATGACCGTAGCAAATAATACTTCAAAAGATTATAAAGCGAATAGTTTTTATGTTTTGGGAAGCTATTTTTTGACCGGTGAACATCGTCCTTATAAACACGGCGCCTTTGGTCGTGTTAAACCTTTTGAAGATGTGGAACACGGTGGTTTTGGCGCCTTTGAACTTTTAGCCCGTTTTTCAAAAATGCAATTTTCGGATGACGTTGTGGCGGTTAATCCTGCTAATCCGCAACAAGTGAATAATTTAACTTTCGGATTGAATTGGTATCTGACATCGCATATTAGATTAATGTATAATTATGTTATGACAGATGACCAAAACAATGTTTTAGGCAATTTACAAGGGCATTTATTCAGAGTACAAATGGATTTTTAATAAAAAACATAAAAAATAAAACCAAATGAATTTAAAAAAACTTTTTAGAAATCAGTGGTCCTATGTTTATGCAGGGGCTTTATTCGGTTTGGCGCAAATCATTTATATGATTGGCTTGTGGGTTCAAAAGGTGCAACAAGGCAAACCGGCACATCTCAAACCGATTACCGTAACGACTGATTTGGGCAAGATGTTTCGTGGCATGGAAGTGTTTATCAATCAACTGTTCGGGTTTAAATCGGAATTATACGGTACTTACGGCACAACCGTAGTTGATGGTGTTCAAAAGATGGTGCCGTCATCCGACGGGGCTTTTGTGCCCGGCATTGGCTGGCCCATAGTCGGGATGATTATCGGGGGGTATTTGGTGGCTAAAATGGAACGCGAAAGCCGTTCGTGGGCTTACTACAATAAAAAAATGTTGCTGGCATCATTTATCGGTGGTATTTTGTTTAGTTACGGTACGCGTTTGGCAGGTGGTTGCACGCTCAACCATTTGATGGGCGGTGTGCCTATGATGAATATTCATTCGCTGGTAACGGTTATCTTTATGGCTTTGGGCGGTATTTTGAGTTTTTACATTATGGGTAAATTCAAGTTGGCTAATTATTTTAAACACCAGGAAACCTTGTCCTATGTTAAACAGGCGGATAAAGGCGAACAAGCCACTTACAAACCCGGCTATAAACCATTAAAAAATCCGTATTATTTGACGGGATTGTTCTTTGTATTATTATTGATTTTTGTTGCCCTATTTAACGGCTTTTTTAATGCGGACAGTATGCAACATCTCAAAGCCGGTCATCTACATCCGTTTAACAAATCGGTAGCACACGAAGGTTGGTTTTATGTGCTGATTACATTGTTTGCCGGTATCATTGGGGGTATCGGATTGGCTAAATCGGGTTTTGGAACCGAATGTGCATTGGTAGCTTTGGAAACAGGTAAGGATATGAAAAAGCGTGATAAAAAATATGCTTTTTTAGGCGTCCCCAAAATCACGCGCACTTTAATGCGTAGTTATGCGCCTTTTATCGGTTTGGCAACACATTGGGTTGTGATGTTGGGTTTTATCATCATTGCTTGGGTGTTTTTTGGCGCCGAACCGGCTTTTGCGGGAAAAGTTAAATATTCGTTGACTGCCGGTAGTTTAATAGGCGGTTTGTTATTGGGTATGGGTGCCGTGTTGCTCATTGGTTGTGAAATCCGTTCGTATATGCGTTTGGGAATGGGGTATTTGAATACCTTAATCGGATTTATGGGCTTTGCCGTTGGGTATCTGCCGTTTACCTTATTTTATAAAGCACATAAACATTTTTTGAGTAGTACGGTTATTGCCGGTAAAAACGGTTCATTAACCGATAAATATAAAGTTTACGAATTGTTTACCGATAATGTGACCGGACAACAAATTATCTTGTTTATTTGGTGGTTGATTATTTTGTTTTTGTTAGTCTATTTCATTAAACAAGGTATCAAAAATACCGGATTGCAAAAAGTGATTTTGGTACACCAAAGTACGGAAGAAGCACAAGAATTTATCGATAAAGAAGCCGCTGAAAACAATGGGCTAGTCAATGGGGTTCCGGCACCGATGCCGGTTCCGCCGGAAGCTTATCCAGAAAATTGAAAATGATTCTGAAACATTCTTTTATCTTTGTAGGGTTGTAATACGAAATTACAGCCCTAAATTTTTATTGTTATGCTAGCATCCGGATTAAAAGTTTTTATCGTTACGGCTCAAAAACTGAGCTTTACCAAAGCCGCTGCCGAATTGTATATGACGCAACCGGCGGTAACCAAACACATACACAAGCTCGAACAAAATTTGGGAAGCAAGCTTTTTAACCGGCACGGCAATAAAATATCTTTAACCCCTGCCGGTGAACGGCTTTTGCAATATGCCTACCGGATTGAAAGTCTGTATAATCAGCTTTATTTTGATTTGTCGCAACTCAAAAACGAACAAAAAGGCACTTTAAAAATCGGATCGAGCACCACGATTACCCAATATGTATTACCCGGCTTACTTCATAAATTTTCAAAACGTTATCCTGATATAAAAATCAGTGTGATGAACGGCAATACCGAAAAGATTGAGCAAGCCGTATTGAAAAATGAAATTGATATCGGGCTGATAGAAGGACAAAGTAAACGCAGCGGTATCCAATACAAAACTTTTTTGAAAGATGAAATCGTATTGGTTGGCAATCCGAAAATGACGATTGCTGAACAGCCGTTAGATTTGGAAACTTTAAAAAAATATCCTTTGGTTATCCGCGAAAGCGGCTCGGGAACACGGGAAGTTATTGCATATCATTTGCAAAAAGCCGGTTATTCTTTTTCCGATTTCAATATCATTATGGAATATGGTAGCACGCAGGGTATCAAAAGTTATTTGCGACAAGCGGAAGCGCTGGCTTTTTTGTCTTATCAAAGTGTCAAAGAAGCCGTTAAACGCCGTGATTTATGTTTGATAGCCACCAAAGATTTTAAAGTCGAGCGCTTTTTTAATTTTATCTATCCCGAAGGCAGTCAAAACAAATTGGTCGATTTGTTGTTAAATTTCGTTCATTATAACTTTTAGTTATTTTGTATTAAATTTTTTCGTTTGTTTGGTTATAATTATATCCCGTTCTTTGTGTCAAAATTTTATAAACACAGAGACATGAGTCATATCATTTTAATCTTAGTATTTGGGGCTTTATTCGGTTGGATCATCGATTATGGTTGTTTAAACAAATACGACGTCATTAGTGCGCAAGCCGGTTTTCAAAACAATACGGTTATCAAAGCCATCTTATTGAGTATTGGTGTTGGCGCTATCCTTTTGAGTATTTTTATAGGTTTGGGCTGGGCAGGTTTTCACGTCAAACCGTTTGTGGTTTGGGGTGTGGTATTAGGCGGACTTATTTTTGGTGCCGGTATGGCTGTGTTGGGTTATTGTCCTGGCACTTTGCCCATTTCTGCCGCACAAGGCGCCGTTGATGCTTGGCTGGGAATTGCCGGCGGTGTGTTAGGCGGTTGGTTTTATACGTTGATTTATCCTTATTTAGATGGTTTACTCGGTATAAATCGGGGAAAAATATCTTTATTCAGTTTAATTGGATCATTTAGTTGGCTTTACTATATTTTAGTTTTGATATTAGGCGGTTTTATAATTTTTATAGCTTTTAAAATTCCGTTAAACAAGGCAATCACCGACAAAAGATGGGCTATTGCCGGTATTTTATTGGCAATTTTAAATAGTATCGTCTTTTTAAAAATCACGACTAATCGCCCGATCGGGGCTTCGACGACTTATCCTTATCTCGGGGCGCATTTAGGGGGACTGACCAATAGTGTTTATTATCAAAAAGTTCAAACGCCCGGACACTGGGAACTTCTTTTTTTAACCGG
>WFZY01000274.1 GCA_015489265.1 Flavobacteriaceae bacterium
ATGGAATGTATTCATATTGGTTTTTTTGGTGATATTGATTATTTGATTATTTGATAACGGACACTTCGGTACACCACTCCTTCGTCGTGGCACTCAGTGACCTACTTCGGTAAACTGCTCCCTCGTCTTGGCACTCAGCCAACTTTAATGTTATTTCATAGGTCACTGAGTGTTTTTGTGACGATAGGAACAAAAATGTACCGAAGTGACCGGTATAACTCTTTCAATTTTATATTACTAAGATTGTCAAAGTGAAACTTATAACTATGCTTTCCCTTTTAACACAATCACAAACTCTCCTTTAATGGAAGGTTTGTCTTCAAAAATTTTCTTGACTTCCGACAAATTACCTCTAACGGTTTCCTCATATAATTTACTGATTTCTCTGGAAACCGAAACGGGTCTATCCGCTCCGAAATAGTTTTCAAAATCTTTTAATGTTTTAAGCAATTTATGGGGCGATTCGTAAAATATCATGGTGCGCGTTTCATCTTGCAGAGATTTTAGTCGGGTTTGTCTGCCTTTTTTGACCGGTAAAAAGCCCTCAAACACAAAACGCTCTGCCGGCAAACCCGAATTGACCAATGCGGGCACAAATGCCGTCGCGCCCGGCAGGGTTTCAACAGGAATATTTTTTTCTATCGCCTTATGTACTATCAAATACCCGGGATCGGAAATAGCCGGTGTTCCGGCATCCGAAATCAAAGCAAAACGACTCCCCCGCTCCAACTGTAACACCAAATCATCTACAATTTTGTGTTCGTTAAATTTATGATAGGAACGCTGTGGTGTGGCTATATCAAAATGTTTTAACAGTTTGCCTGAAGTACGGGTGTCCTCCGATAAAATCAAATCGACATCTTTTAATACTTCAATAGCCCGAAAGCTCATATCTTTCAAATTTCCAATGGGTGTCGGGACTACAAATAATTTTCCTTCCATGCTAAAAGTTTTATTAGGAAAATTTCAATTCGAGTAATTGCAATAACCGAAATTCATACTCGTCTTTGCCGTCCCAGTTATTAAATTCCGGTTTAACTTCTTGATTAACATATCGCAATGCTGCTTCGTAATTATCAAATGCATTGAGCCGGTCAATAAAATCAGTATAAAATTTCTGATTACCGTCAAATAAATGTTTAATAAATGCAATCCGGTCGTTCAAGCCAATATTGATTTTCTTATGTTGTGCAGAAAAACTCGTAGATTTTGGATTGCTTTTACCCACTTCATCTTTAGGCACAAAAGATATTTTGTTGACAGTTTTATATGGATTATCTGCCGGTTTTGCTTTCATTATTTCAGTATCCTTTTCTTCAAACTTATCAGGTTCAGGTTGTTTTTCAACAGGACTTTTTACTTCTTCTCTTTTTAAAATCCGCATTAATTCGCCAGTTTCCAATTGATCTTTCAAAACCATAATCGCAGCCATTTTTTCTTGCAATTGCCGCGTGGCTTTATATAAATCTTTCAAATCCTTTTGATGAATGTTTTGCAAGATATCTTTGGTAAGTAAAGTTAATTCTGCTCTAAGAATATTTACAAGTTCTTTGTTTTTGTCCATATTGAAAATTTTTATAAATTACTGATTATCAACAATAATGACTTAATTATAAAATTGTTAATAAAAAACCGAATATCGTGTTAAAATTTGCCAAAAAATAAATTAATTTCGTTGTTACAAATTTAAGTAAAAAATAAACCATAAAAGAAAATAAAAGAATAAACTTATATGGACTTATATGCCTTATATGGTTCAAAAATAATAATACATGACATTAACAAAATCATTTTTAAAAGATTTAGTTTACAAAGTTAACGGTGCTGCTATTGAAGTCCATAAAGCATTAGACCCTGGACTTTTGGAAAGTGTTTATCACAAATGTTTAAAACATGAATTAGCCATTAGAAAAATAAATTTTCAATCAGAATTGATAATACCTATAAACTACAAAGGCTTGCAATTAGATGCAGAATTACGGTGTGACCTATTGGTTGAAGGTGTATTACCTATTGAATTAAAAGCTACTGATGGCATTAATCCAATACATGAAGCGCAATTAATAACTTATATGAAATTATTGGAATTGCCCGAAGGACTATTAATAAATTTTAATGTTGTAAACCTTTACAAAGAAGGACAGCGAACATACGTAAATGAATTGTATAGAAATTTAGATGATTAAATATTTTAACCATAAAAGACATAAAAGAAAATAAAAGAATAAACTTATATGGACTTATATGCCTTATATGGTTCAAAAAATCGAAATCTGAAATTTGAAATCTGAAATCAATAAAAAACCAAGAATAATAACTGTTAACTATAAGTACTTAATATGTTTTTAGAAATTCCTGTAAACCATAAAGACAATCTCGGTTGGATTGAAGTCATTACCGGCAGTATGTTTTCCGGTAAAACCGAAGAATTGATTCGCCGATTAAAACGCGCCCAATTTGCCAAACAAAAAGTGGAAATTTTTAAACCGAAAATTGACACCCGATACCACGAAACCAATATTGTATCGCATGACAAAAATGAGATACCTTCCACCGCTGTTGCGTCACCACAAGAAATCTTGTTATTGTCGGAAGACGTCGAAGTTGTCGGTATTGATGAAGCGCAATTTTTCTCTGACGAAATTGTCGATGTATGCAATAGCTTGGCAAATAAAGGTGTCAGAGTGGTAGTTGCCGGACTGGATATGGATTTTATGGGCAAACCCTTCGGACCTATGCCCTACCTGATGGCTGTTGCCGAATATGTCACCAAAGTACATGCCGTCTGTACGCGTACCGGCAATTTGGCACATTACAGTTACCGCTTGACCGATGACGACAAACTGGTTTTGCTGGGCGAAACTCAAGAATATGAACCACTGAGCCGTGCCGCATACGTCAAAGCCATGGCTGAACGACAACAAAAGAAAGCTTAAACAAATGCGCGAAAGCCATATCGAAATTGACCGAAAACGACTGGAACACAACCTAAAAACGATTAAAAGTCGTTTACATCCCGATACTAAAATTCTGGCTAATCTTAAAGCTAATGCTTATGGTTTGGGGGCTTTTGAAATAGGCAAATACTTAGAAAAACAAGCCATTGATTATTTTTCTGTGGCTTATATCAACGAAGCTGTAGCACTCCGTCAAAAAGGCATCCGAACGAAGCTCTTGGTTTTTAATCCGTCTTTTAAATATTTTGATGAGCTAATAACCTACCATCTTGAACCGGAAGTTAGTTCGTTGGCTTATCTCAAAGAATTAATTGCCTATTTAAGCCAACATCAAATTACCAAATTTCCGGTACATCTTAAACTGGATACCGGTATGCACCGCGCCGGTATTATGCCGGAAGAATTAGATGATTTAACTCAAATTTTAAAACAAACCAACAGCGTTTCGGTTAAAAGTGTATTTTCACATTTGGCTGCTGCCGAAGACCCTTCGGAAGATATCTTTACACAGTCCCAAATTCAAACTTTTGATAGGATGAGCCGGTGCTTATCAAAAAATATCGCTGATAATTTTTTTAGACATCTGCTCAATACCGCAGGTATTTTTCGTTTTCCGAAAGCACATTTTGATATGGCACGTCCGGGTTTGGGATTATTTGGTTATAATCTGGTAAACCAACACAAAGACGACTTACTGCCAATTGCCCGTTTGATAACCAAAATCAATCAAGTTAAAAAACTGGCTGCCGGCAATACGGTTGGTTATAACCGGCGGTTTAAAGCCCAACAAGACAGTCGGGTCGGACTTTTGCCCTTGGGCTATGCCGATGGTATTGACCGGCGTTTGGGTTATCAAAAATTTTATGTAAAATGTCGCGGATATAAAGTGCCGGTTGTAGGAACCATCAGTATGGATACCATGAGTATTGACTTGACCGGAACGCCTTGCGAGCAAGGGGATGAAGTTGTCGTATTTGACTACGAAAGTGTTTATGAAATAGCCCGTCAGCTCGACACGATTCCTTATGAAATCATTGCGCGGTTAAGCCGGCGTTTGCCTAGAAAAATGGTTTGATACAGAAGTATTTATCCGGCTTTTTTCAAACCTGGCAAGTTGTTATACTATTTGACCTAGTAGGCCTTGCCAATCTGCTAGGTCCGGTTAAATTTTTAAAAACAACCTTCCATTTCATTTAGTATTAGAAATTAACCAGAAATTCTATTAACTATGGTTACGCCAAGCGGAACAGTTTGGTGGAAACCAACCGGAATAAAAACAAATAATCTTTGATTTCGTTAAAAATATCAATTCGCTTGCTTTCGGAATCACTATCTTTTAAACTTTCTTTTTGTTCGTTGATTAAATCTTGTATCAACAGCCGGCGCAAATTGAGCAATACATCCATCACATGCCAACCCAAAGTAGCTTCTTTGGACTTGACTTCGATTTGCCGGTCTGCCCAGTTTGCCAGCTCATATTTTTCTTCATCCATCAAAATGTCTGAAACCAATCGGGACTCTTCTTCCGATAATTCCGGCATCAGTTGTGCCACATCAATTTCTTGACGTTCCAAACTTTTGGGAATAATCAGTTGGTAAAGTTTTTTAAACACCGGATTGCTGAATTGCATTTCATCTTCTTGCAATTGCTTATAAATTTCATCGGCAACAATAGTGTTTCGCATAAATTTTTCAATAACCGGCTCTGAATTATCTTCCGGAATTTCCTTAATATCCCAATCTTCTACTGCTATTTCTTTGGTGCCATACAGCAATAATAATTTGATGATTTCACGTTCCAGAATATCACGCCGATTCAAAGCCGGGGCTTCCGGTTTGTTTTTAGTTACCGGTTTGAGCGTTTCTTGTTGTTTTTTTCTTAAGGTATCCTTTTCGACTCGCCGTTGTATGCCTTTTAAAACCAAAGCCAATTCTCTAAATAAAGCTTGTTCGGAAATAGCCATAATACGTGCGACTTCTTTGACATAAATTTCTTGCTGAATGGCATTGGGTATTTTGGCAATACTCTCAATAATATTTCTAATCAATTCACCTTTTTTAACCGGATCATTTTGGGCTTCCTTTTGTAGTAGCGCTGCTTTAAAATTGATAAAATCTTGGGTATTATCTGCGATATACAAAATAAGTTCGTCAGTTGAAACCTTTTTACTAAAACTATCGGGGTCTTCGCCGTCGGGTAAAAGCAATACTTTGACATTGAGTCCTTGTTCCAAAATCATATCAATGCCGCGCAGTGCTGCACTGATACCGGCACGGTCGCCGTCAAAAATGACTAAAATATTTTTGGTGAGCCGTTTGATAAGCTGTATTTGTTCAACGGTCAATGCCGTCCCCGATGATGCCACCGTATTTTTGATGCCGGCTTGGTGAAACGCCATCACATCGGTATAACCTTCTACCAAAATACATTGATCGTCTTTGACAATTTGCTGCTTTGCCTGATAAATACCGTAAAGTATTTTACTCTTGTGATATATCTCGTTCTCCGGCGAATTGATATACTTTGCCGTTTTTTTGCTGCTATCTAAAATGCGCCCGCCAAAACCCAAAACCCGTCCGCTTAAACTATGAATCGGGAACATGATACGTCCGCGAAACCGGTCAATGAGCCGGTCGTTGCGCTCGAGCGTCAAGCCGGTTTTGATTAAAAATTCTTTCTTAAAACCTTTGTCTAGCGCGGCGCGGGTAAAAGCATCGTGGCGGTCGGGCGAGAAACCTGTTTCAAACAACTCTAGAGTTTCTTGACGGAAGCCCCGCGTTTTAAAATACCCCAATCCGACAGATTTGCCGGTATCAGTATCAAACAATTGGCTTTTAAACCAGTTTTTGGCAAATTCCAAAACCAGAAACATGGCTTCACGTTCGGTTTGTTTTTGTTTGTCTTCGGCACTTTGTTCTTCTTCTTCAATTTCGATATTGTAACGCTTTGCCAACCAACGCAGTGCTTCGGGATAGGTCATGCGTTCTTGTTCCATCAAAAATGAAATGACATTACCACCTTTGCCCGAACTGAAATCTTTCCATATTTGTTTAGACGGTGAAACCATAAACGACGGTGTTTTTTCGTCATTAAACGGGCTGTAACCTTTCAGGTTACTACCGGCACGTTTTAGGTTGACAAAGTCGCCGATCACTTCTTCAACCCGAGCCGTATCAAAAATTTTTTCTATGGTTTCACGTTTGATCATTACCGGTTATTTCACTTGTTGAAAAGCTTCTTGCAAACGTTTTTGCATATCTTTAAATTCTGCTTCTGTCAATTTTACTGTTTTGCTAAAATCCATATCACTCATATCGTTAAGCGGAATCAGATGCACATGGACATGCGGTACTTCCAAACCGACTACCGCCATCCCTATACGTTTGGCATCGGTAAACACTTGCTCTTGCGCTTTGGCAACGCTGCGGGCAAATTGCATCAAATCGAGATAAGCTTGTTCGGACAAATCAAAAATTTTGTCCACTTCTTGTTTCGGAACCACCAATGTGTGTCCTTTGGCATTGGGAAAAATATCGAGAAAAGCAATATGCTTGTCATCTTCGGCTACGATATAAGCCGGAATTTCACGCTTGATAATTTTGGTAAAAATAGAACTCATAATAATTTTGTTTGGTACAAATTTACAAATTATCTCTACATGATGATTTTTTTAGAACCGGTTTGGCAAGATGGCTCTATTTATTCTTCCAAATTTTTCAAATCATTAATCAACCGGTGCGCTGTCAGGTCAAATTGCACCGGCACCACAGACACAAACCCGTTTTTTAAGGCATAAACATCGGTATCATGTCCTTTGTCTTCATAAGTAAAATTACCATTGAGCCAATAATAATCGCGTCCGAAAGGATTGGTGCGTTTGTCATAAGACTCATTCCATTTGTCCATCGCTTGACGGGCAACTTTAATGCCTTTGATGTCATCTAAAGGCAAATTAGGTATGTTTACATTTAAGGCAATTCCTTTAGGCATACCGTTTTGAAGCACTTGTTTGGCGATTTTTTTCATATAATGTTTAGCCGGTTCGAGGTCGGCATTCCAATCATAATTATCCAAAGAAAAGCCAATGGACGGAATCCCTTCGATTGCCCCTTCAATCGCCGCCCCCATCGTGCCGCTGTATAAAACATTGACTGAGTTGTTGACGCCATGATTCAGTCCGGACACTAATAAATCCGGTTTGCGGTCAACCGCATGCGCCAAACCGAGTTTGACGGCATCTACCGGCATGCCATTGGTTTTAAATTCTTTTTGTGGTCCGTCATCAATGGTTATCGGGTCTAAATGCAAGGGTTGATGAATGGTTACGGCATGCCCTTTACCGGAATGCACCCGGTCGGGCGCCACGACTACTACGTCACCCAATTCGTTCATCATTTCAATCAATGCTCTGATGCCCGGTGCCGTGATACCGTCATCATTGGTAACAAAAATTAATGGTCTTGACATAAATCTATTTTTTAGAAGCATAAAGATAGGGGAAATTAGTTAAAAGTAAAAAGTTGAATGTGAAAAGTTATTGCTACATCTAGGTTGCCCCGCATCAGAGTTCCGTTGTTAAGATTGTTATACTTGTTATAATCTCGCCGAAATTCGCACATTTTTAGAATTAAGACATTGGTTTATAGCGTATTAATATTTTTATTAGGCACTACATTTTAGATTATTTGATATGGGGTCGTGATATATTTTATGTCATATAAACCTAATATTTTGTATGTATCTTCTTGAATTTTTGTGTACAGTGCTTAGGTTTGTTTGTTGAGTTATCTTTAAAGATTGGTGTTTGGACCTGTTTTAATTAATGCCGTATCTTTGCCGGACTGATTTTTTATACCTTGCTGTAATTTCGTATTCAGTAAAACACATACCAACAATGCCATAAAACAATCAGCAATATGAGCTTTAATTCGCTTGTACGTCCAATGATAAATGGGCCGTATTTTGACATTGTGTTTGTCCTTTTCTGCAGGTTTAGGATTGAATTACCATCATTGTAAAATGTTCATTGAGGGATATTTACTTGTATAACAATCCGATTTCGTGTTGTTTGCCGTCTATTTTATTGTAGTCTGATTTGTCTAGAATTTTAGCGGTAATTTCCTTGTTTTGGTTTTTGATACGATTGCCAATTATGAAAGAGGCATTATTATTGTGTAGTTCATCGATATTCTTTGGGCTTGACTAAATTTACCGTCTTCGCTGTAACCATTCTGTATTAAATATTCATGGTTAAAACTTTCAAAATAAGCGTGGTGCAATCGTAAAAAAACAACATAGAGCTGTTCGCCTTTTAATTGTTCGGTGTAAGCGTATGTTTTTTTCGAAGGATTTTTTTAAACTACATTGAAACCAACTTTATCAAATATTTTCCAAAAACTTGATGATTGCCGGTTATTATTTGCTTCACTTCTACAATATTTTTGAGATTAGTGTCTAACCGCGCCGGTTGTTTGGCTTGCAAACTTTCCACTAATTTATCAATGGCTTCGGGATCACCTCATTTAAACAATGCTAATTGTTGTGATTGCTTAACAACTCTTCTTAATAAACTAAAGCTAAACAGGTTAACATTTTGATTTCCGGGCTATTGAGAAAGATAATATAGTGTTTATGTGAGAAATCAGGAAAACAACTGCAATCGGGATATGATTATTATTTCAGTATCGGTTTGAGTTATTCATTCGGTTCTATTTATAATAGCATTGTCAATCCACGCTTTGATAACACTAGCGGGCAAGGACAAACTTGTTATTGTTTTTAAAGCCAATTTTTATTA
>WFZY01000275.1 GCA_015489265.1 Flavobacteriaceae bacterium
GCGTTTTTAATATTATTATTTGCTGCCGCAATCATGGGGGCACAACAATCACCGGTATTGATGAAAATCAACCACAAACCGGTAAGTGTTAAGGAATTTGAAAGTATGTACACCAAAAATTTGGATTTGGTACAAGATCCGGCACAAAAAGATATTGATAATTATAGACAGCTTTTTACCCGCTATAAATTGGAATTGGAAGACGCTTATCAGAAAAAATATGACACCATTCCGCAATTGCAACGTGAGTTGAAATCATATCGTCGCGATTTGGCTAAAAAATATTTATCAGACAACGACATTATCGACAAGTTGGTCAAAGAAGCTTACGAGCGAATGAAAACCGATGTGCATGTAGCGCATATCTTGATACAAGTTGGTGCTGATGCTGCTCCGCAAGACACCTTGAAAGCTTATAAAAAAATCATGGCAATCTATAAAAAAGCCAAAGCCGGCGAAGATTTCGGAAAATTGGCACAACAATATTCGCAAGACCCAAGTGCCAAACAAAATAAAGGCGATTTGGATTATATCAACGTTTTCCATACTGTTTATCCTTTTGAGTCAGCCGCTTACAACACACCGGTTGGCAAGATTTCCAAACCTTTCCGCACGCGTTTCGGTTATCATATTGTCAAAGTTTTGGATAAGCGCCCTGCTAAAGGTGAAATAGAAGTGGCACATATCGTCACCATGAACAACCAAAAAAATAAGGAAGGCGATGCCAAAACCCGTATCTTTAATATTTATGAAAAATTAAAAAACAAACAAGATACATTTGAAAATCTTGCCCGCAAATTTTCAGACGATAAAAATAGTGCCAGACGTGGTGGCAGATTACGAAAATTCGGCATTCGCTCTATGATTCCGTCTTTTGAAAAAGCGGCTTTTGCTTTGAAAAACCCCGGTGATTTTTCCAAGCCGTTCCAAACCCGCTATGGTTGGCATATTGTCAAGTTGCTTAAAAAATATCCGGTGCCGGCTTTCAGCCAAATCAAAGCCATGCTCAAACAAAGAGTTATGCGTGACGAACGGTCAAAAATGGGTAAAGAAAAATTGTTAAAACGTATCGAAAAACAATTCCCCATAAAAATGGTAGGCAATTTGGATGTCGTAAAAAATCATATTACCAAAGACTTTTTTATCAACAAATGGAAAATTCCGCAAGACCAAAGTGCCGATAAAACTTTGTTTGTTATCAATAACGATAAAAAAGTAAGTTATAAAGATTTTTACCAATATTTATACCATCGTCAAGCACATAATCCTGCAACTTACGCCCAAAAAGACCAAATCATCAAGACATTTTTTGACCGGTTCAAAAAAGATCAATTATTTGCCTATTACAACAATCATCTCGAACAAATCTACCCCGATTTTGCGCAAACCATGCAAGAATACAAAAACGGCTTAATGCTGTTTCGTATCAAATCGGACATGGTTTGGGACAAGTCTATCAAAGATACTTTGGGACTGCAAAAATTCTTTGAAGCCCATAAATCACAATACAAATTGCCCAAACGCTTCGATGTGGTTATGGTGCAAACCAATGATAAGAAAACGGCTAAAAAAATAGCCAAAGATTTACAAAAAGGTAAAGGTAAAGAAGATATCATCAAAAAATATAAAGGACAAAACATTTTAGTAAAAGAAAAAGACTATGTTGCCGGTGATGACATCGTAAAAAAACACCACTTAAAAACGGGTAAAGCTGATATTTATAAAGATGGCAAACAATATGTTGTTCTTTACCTAAAACAAATTAAACCGGAAGCAATTCCCAGATTAAAAGATGTCAAAGGAAAAGTCACCAATGACTATCAAAATTATTTAGAAGACCAATGGCTTAATGCTCTTAAAAAGAAATATCCGGTAGAATTAAATGAAAATGTTTGGCAGCAATTACGCAAAAAATATAAAAAGTAAAGTTTGGTTTTCAGCAATGTTGCTGTTTGCCGGTTGTCAATATTTTCAAAAAACTGTTGACAAAACACCGGTAGCTAAAATTTACGATACATATTTGTATTTGGAAGATATCAATCCGGTTATTTATAAGGGCAAATCACCGGAAGACAGCACCAATGCCATACATCAATATATGGAAGATTGGGCTTACCGGACGTTACTGCTCAAACAAGCCGAACGCAACGTCGATACTTTAAAAATCAATCATTTGGTTGCACAATACCGGCGCGACTTGCTAACCGGGACCTATAAAGCCCGTCTGTTACAAAAATATATTGACACGGTTGTTCCCGAAGACACATTGCAAGCATATTATCAAAAATACCGGCAGTATTTTAAAAGTAAAGACGTATTAATCAAACCTAAATTTTTGGTCACTCAAAAAAATCATCCAAAGATTTCAAAGTTTAAAAAATGGTTTTTTTCAGAGAAATCCGAATATTATGACAGTTTGATTAAAAACACCAATAGCTTTTCCGCTTACAATCTGACGGCTGACAAATGGTATGTGATGCCGGAATTTAAAAAAGAATTACCGGTATTTAAACACATGAACGACAAATATATCTTAAAAAAAAGCAAAAAGTTTGTGTTATCAGATACTTTAAGTTTATATTTGGTGTTTGTTAAAGATGTTGTGCAGCAAAATCAAATTATGCCATTGTCATTGGTCAAAAATGATTTGAAACAGCTCATATTAAGCAAACGCAAACAAGCCGCTTTGTCTCGTATGGAAAACGACATAAAACAAGAAGCAATTAGCAATAAAATATTTAAAATTTTTAAAACAAAACATTCCAATGAATAGATTTAAAACACTGATAATCTTTATTTTAACTATCTACGCCGGCGCTATCATCGCCCAAAATAAAAAACGCATCAAAGTTGATGGTATCGCTGCTGTAGTCGGTGATCAAATTGTTTTGAATTCCGAAATAGGACAGTTGAAAATCCAACTGAAACAACAAGGTATTGATACCAAAAATCTCGGTGATTGCAAAATTTTAGAGCGACTATTACAAAACAAATTGCTGTTGCTCGAAGCCAAAAAAGATACATTGATCAAAGTCAGCGACAAAGAAGTTGAAAATATGGTCAACCAACAAATCGAGTATATGAAAACCCAGATGGGTGGCAGCTTGGAAAAAGTATTGGAATTTTATAACAAAAATACCTTATCGGAACTGCAAACCGAACTGAAAAAACTCGATAAAAATAAAAAGTTGAGCGAACAGATGCGTCAAAAAATCATTAAAGATGTTGATGTCAGTCCCGAAGAAGTTAAAACCTTTTATGATGCAATACCAAAAGATAAAATTCCTGAAATCGGGACACAAGTAGAACTGTTGCAGCTCGTTATCAAACCCAAACCCGATAAAGAAGCCGAGCAAAAAGTCATTGATAAACTCAAAGAAATTAAGAAAAAAGTAGAAAACGGTGCCAGTTTTAGAGCGCAAGCCGTACTATATTCGGAAGACCCCGGCTCACGGGCTAATGGCGGTAAGTATGTGATTACCCGCAAATCGGCATTTGTGCAAGAATTTAAAGATGCCACTTTCAGCTTGGAAAAAGGACAAGTTTCCGAGCCGTTTAAGACGGAATTCGGTTGGCATATCTTAACCGTAGAAGAAATCAACGGGCAAGAACGCGTGGTGCGACATATCTTAATGGTACCCGAAATCAGTTTCTTAAACAAGCGTGCCGCTCAAAAACAATTGGACACTATCAGAAAACGTATTATCAATAAAGAATTGACCTTTGAAGAAGCGGCTCGTGAATTTTCAGATGATAAAGAAACCAAAAAAACCGGTGGTAAAATTATCAATCCCAATACCGGCGACTCAATGCTTGATGTAACGATGTTGGATCCGAATCTGCATCAAAAGATTCAAGACATGAAAGCAGGGGATATTTCGGAAGTATTAACCGAAAAAGACCGCACCGGACACGAGTTGTATAAAATTATTATGGTCAAAAAACGTATCCCTTCCCATAAAATGGATTTTGTTAAAGATTATCCTAAAATCAAAGAAATGGCACTTGAAGAAAAGAAACAAAAGGTGCTGATTAAATGGATGAACGAAAAAATTAAAAATAATTACATCAAAATCAATAAAGACTTTCAACAATGTCAATTTGACAGTAACTGGATAAAAAAATAAATTATGTCTGACGTTGCCTTAGCCAAAGAATTACAACAAAATATAGAGCGTTTAAAACAAGAAGTCGGGAAAGTGATTATCGGACAAAAACCGGTAATACACGAAATCATTTTATCGATACTCGGCAGTAGTCATGCCTTACTGATTGGGGTACCGGGCTTGGCCAAAACTTTGATGGTGCATACCATTGCCCAAAGTTTGGGATTGGATTTTAAACGCATACAATTTACGCCGGACTTGATGCCATCCGATATACTCGGTACGGAAATTTTGGACGAAAGCCGGCATTTCAAATTTATCAAAGGACCGGTTTTTACCAATATTCTTTTGGCAGACGAAATCAACCGTACACCACCTAAAACGCAAGCCGCTTTGCTCGAAGCCATGCAGGAAAAACAAGTGAGCATTGCCAATAAAAATTTTGAATTGGACAAACCGTTTTTTGTATTAGCAACCCAAAACCCTATAGAACAAGAAGGTACCTATCCTTTACCTGAAGCCCAACTCGACCGGTTTATGTTCGCGCTCAAGCTTGATTACCCTGATTTTGACGAAGAAGTTGAAGTGGTTAAAAGCACAACCATAACACGTGACATACAGGTTAATCCGGTTATTGATAAAGCTCAAATTTTGGCATATCAAGAATTGGTCAAAAAAGTACCGGTAGCTGACAATGTAATTGAATATGCCGTACGCTTGGTCGGCAAAACCCGCCCTAAATCAGATGCTGCACCGGATTTGGTCAAAAAATATTTGGACTGGGGCGCCGGTCCGCGTGCTTCGCAAAACCTGATTTTAGCTGCCAAAGCCAATGCGCTGATTAACGGTAAATTATCCCCCGACATTGAAGACGTACAAGCCGTAGCCAAAGGTATTTTACGACACCGCATATTACTCAACTACAAAGGCGAAGCAGAAGGCATAACCGTAGAAGATATTATTGATGAACTGATGTGATATTCTTTTGAGGAATTTATTGCTATAACAGAGTATTTCGTTCATTGATCTATACTAACAAGTTCAGATAATATTTCTGCATTCAATTTGAGGATTTGATGAATTTTCTCTAGAAAATCTTAAATACTTATTTCAGAATAATATATTTTTTAAGCCTACATTGTTTTTTATGTGGGTAATAATAAATTAAGCTCAAGAATCAAATCGCATCGATTATCTTTTCAAATAATGTCACCCCTTCGGGGTTTTGATGATTCTGTTTTCATGGTTTTACTACAATAATATCAGCCCTTCGGGCTTATTTAATAA
>WFZY01000276.1 GCA_015489265.1 Flavobacteriaceae bacterium
AAATAACCAAATAAACAGAAAAAAAATGAAAATACTCGTTACCGGCGGTGCCGGATTTATAGGTTCCAATTTATGTGAGTCGCTTTTAGCAGACGGACACCAAGTGCGTTGTCTCGACAACTTTGCGACCGGACATTTTCACAATATTCAACATCTGATGTCGCATCCCGACTTTGAATTACAAGTTGGGGACATTCGTGATTTAACGACTTGCCAAAAAGCCGTAAGCGGTATGGAATATGTGTTGCACGAAGCGGCGCTCGGTTCGGTACCGCGTAGTATCAATGACCCGATTACGACCAATAAGGTCAATATTGATGGTTTTCTCAATATGTTGGTAGCGGCACGTGATGCTGGTATTAAACGCTTTATTTATGCGGCGAGTTCATCAACTTATGGCGATTCCGAAAATCTGCCCAAAGTGGAAGATATCATCGGCAAACCTTTGTCGCCTTATGCGATCACCAAGTATGTCAATGAGTTATACGCCGATGTTTTTCATAAAACTTACGGCTTAGACACGATTGGTTTGCGATATTTCAATGTTTTTGGACGCCGGCAAGACCCTAATGGCGCTTATGCGGCAGTTATTCCGAAATTTGTCATTCAACTCATGCGACACGATAGTCCGGTTATCAATGGCGATGGGACTTATTCGCGTGATTTTACTTATATTGACAATGTTATTTTGATGAATAAATTGGCATTAACTACTGACAATCCCGAAGCTCTTAACCAAGTTTATAATACAGCTTACGGGGATCGTACCAATTTGAACCAATTGACAGAATTGTTAAAAAAATATTTAAGTGAATTTGACCCTGAAATTGCCAAAATTCCCGTGAAACACGGTCCGGTTCGTGCCGGTGATATTCCGCATTCCTTGGCATCCATCGATAAAGCTAAAAAGTTATTGCGCTACAATCCGCAATTTGATATCAAAGCCGGATTGAAAGAAGCTGTCAAATGGTATTGGGACAATTTGAGATAGATAGTAGAAAAAAATAGTTCAAAAAAAGCGGAAATCTTAGATTTCCGCTTTTTTTGAACTAAAACTTAAACTAAAAACTATTGAAAAATGTATTTTTCGGTTCGGCCATCAGGACTAACAATTTCAATAGTATAACGTTGGTGATCCAAACCGGCTAAAATATTAGTGATATCATCAACCGAATAAATGTTTTGGCCGTTGATTTTGGTAATCAAATAACCGGGTCTAATACCGTTTTGATACAATAAACGGTTATTGACGCGGTCTATAAAAACACCGTTGGATACCCCATAACGTTTTAAAATGTCTTTATTTGTATTTTTTACCGACAAGCCCAAGGTTTTCAGATAAGCGGCATTGTTTTTGGTCAATTTAATGGTGAAATGTCTGGTCTTACCATTTCTGATAATAGTAACCTCAATTTTATCGCCGGGACGTTTGGTTTTTAAGTAACCCAACAGGTCTGCCATTGTAGAAACTTTGACATTATTAATTCTAATGATAATATCACCGGTTTCCAATCCGGCTTTATAGGCACCCGTGCCTTTTTCAATGTCATAAATATAGACACCTTCGGTTTGATTGATGCCTAATTTTTGTGCGATGGGTCCATTGAGTTCCGCCGCTTTGATACCTAAAACCCCTTTTTGAATACTACCGAATTCCAAAATATCATCGGCAATTTTGCGGACAATATTGGACGGAATGGCAAATGAATAACCGATATATGAGCCATTCATTGAAAAAATCATCGTATTGATACCGATGAGTTGTCCTTTGGTATCAACCAGAGCACCACCGCTATTCCCCGGATTGACCACGGCATCGGTTTGAATGAAATTGTCAATGCGTTTGTTGCCTTTTAGGTCACGTCCTTTGGCACTGACGATTCCCGATGTTACGGTTGTGCCGAGATTATATGGGTTGCCGATTGCCAAAACCCATTCACCGAGTTGAACGGCATCCGAATCGCCAAAGGTCAAGTATGGCAAATTGTCAGCATCTATTTTAATGACGGCGACATCAGAATTGGGGTCTGTCCCGATTAATTCCGCTTTGTAAGTTTGTTTATTGTCAAGCGTTACTTCTATTTCGCTGGCATCTTTAATCACGTGATTGTTCGTAACGATATAGCCGTCCGGTGAAATGATAACCCCCGAACCGGTACCTTCTTGTTTGTAAACCGGTCCTTCTCTGTAACCGAAATAAAAAGGTTGATATTGTTGCACATAGCGTGTGTTGCGCACGTGTACAACGGCACTCTTGGTTTTTTTAACGACCTCTCGAAAATCGGGGATAGTATTGACATTATCATTAGGTGTATAAGCTGCATTGTGCAAAAAGTTTTGAGTGCTATCCTGTTCCGCAGGTGTATTTAAAGTGTTAATAATAGTTTTTTTATCATGGGTTTCTTTTTTGGTCAAATAGCTGTAACCGGTTAAAGTCAATAACGAACTCAACACAGCTATGATGACAAAACTGACATATTTTCTCATTTTTCTACATTTTTTGTTTGAAATATTTTATACCAAAATTATTCCAAATCACTAAAAATAACCTCGCTTTAACGGAAAATTAACGCCGTTATTAACAAAATTTTTAAGTTTTAGTTTAAAAAAACATGTAATAAAAAAACAAAAAAATATGCATGTTTATTTTTTTCATTTTTTTCATTTGCACTTGTGCTAATTCACTTTTCTCTAGGCACTAAATACTCATTCATTTCATCAAATCAAAGGTAGTCTTAATATATGAAATGACTAATAAACATCAAAAAACAAAGCAATCTTTGTAGCACAATCATTTCCTCATTTCATCAATTATTTTTCCTAAAAATAAATTCTAACTTTGCAAAAGTATCAAAATCAAATATTAATATGTCAGAAATAAGGATTAGAGCGCTGGAACCCAAAGATATCGATTTCCTGTTTGAGATTGAAAACGATTGGGATATGTGGCCTTTGAGTCATACGCAACAGCCGTTTTCAGCTCGTTTATTGCAGGATTATATTGCCAATGCCGATCGTGATATTTATGAAGCCAAACAATTTAGATTTGGGATAGAAACTATTGATAATCATCAACTTATCGGATTTGTTGATTTGTTTGATTTTGACCCGAAAAACAAACGGGCAGGTGTGGGAATTGTCATTCATCAAAAATATCGAAATCAATCATACGGCAAAGCTGCTTTGCAAGCGGTGATTGATTATGCATTTAAAATTTTATATTTGCATCAATTATTTGCCAATATTGCCGTAGATAATCAGCCGAGTATCCGGTTGTTTGAAACCTTTGGCTTTGAACGCACCGGTATCAAAAAAGATTGGTTGTTTGACGGTAAAGATTATAAGGATGAATTTTTATATCAACTGATCAATAAGTTGGATAGACATTAATAAATGGTTTGTTATAATAGTTTATTGCGATAGGAATTGTTAAGTAAAATCGAAAATCTGACACTTCGGCAAGCTCAGTAACCGAATCTGAAATGAACTAAACCATAAAAGAACATTAAAGCTTGAAACTTAACAATCTTAATGCCTTAATGGTTTTAAAAAAAACTTATATGAACTTATGTGTCTTATATGGTTAAAATAAATCGAAAATCTGAAATCAATAGAATCCTCATTTCCTCAAATTACCAGTAGCATTATATTAAGAAGCAACAAGTAAAAATCAAAGAAACAATTATTTTATGAAATTGAAAAAATTCTCATTTCCTCTAATAATATCCGCATTAGCCATCATTTTAGCGGGCTTTTTTGTCTTAAATAGTATTTTGTTTATTCCCAATGTCAAATTGCAAAAAGATAAAATTTATATAGATGTGCCTGAAAAAATTGATGTAGATAGTTTGACAAAAATCTTATCGCCTTATATCAAGAGCCAAGCGACTTTCAAATTGGCAAGCAAAATTAAACGTTTTACCAAACCGCATCCGGGGCGGTATGCCATTAAAAATATGATGAATAACAATAACCTGATTAATTTGTTGCGTATCGGACAAAAATTGGAAGTCAAGGTAACTTTTAACAACAAAAACAGTATTCCCGAATTAGCCGGTGCCGTTAGTCATCTGATTGCTCCGGATTCATTGGCGTTATTAAAAGCTATGTCCGATAGAAATTTTATCAAAGAAAAAGGTTTTACACCGGATAATATATTATTAATGTATATTCCGAATACGTATCGTTTGTATTACAATACGACGCCGGAACAATTCCGTGCTAAAATGTGGCGGGCATACGGTCAATTTTGGAATGCAAAACGTCGCAGTAAAGCTCAAAAAATAGGCTTAACCCCCATTGAAGTCGGTATTTTAGCATCGATTATTCAAAAAGAATCGACCAAAGCATCCGAATTGCCTCGCATTGCAGGCGTCTATTTAAACCGGCTGAAAAAAGGCATGTTACTTCAAGCCGACCCAACGGTTGTCTATGCTTACCGGCAACAATACGGCAAAGATTTGGTCATCAAACGCGTCTTAAACAAACACAAAGCCGTCGATTCGCCTTATAATACTTACAAATATGCCGGACTGCCGCCCGGACCTATCTGCATGCCTGATATTCAGTCGATTAAAGCAGTATTAAATCCGGAAAAACACCAATATTACTACTTTGTAGCGGACTTTAATAAGCCGGGCTATCACTTATTCAGCAAAACTTTAAGTGAGCATAATCTACGTGCCGGACAATATCACAATCAACTGAATCGTCAAGGGATCTATCACTGATTTAGATTGTATTTTCTGACAAATTTGCAGTATTTTCCCTAAATATTTGGCGATTTAAAAAATGGTATTATATTTGCAGCCGGATTTTTGCATATTTTGTATTGCTTTAACATCAATGCAAAATGTCAAAAAAATTAAATTATGAAATCAAATATTTTATCAAATATTAAATGGTTGTTTCTTGCCGGCTTGACATTCATCTTGGTAAGTTTTGCTAATGATATGTTAGATAAAAACACTATTGAAGTGGTATCTATCAAACCGGTCGTTCATCATTTGCAATACGTGCCGACACAAGCCGAACTGAAACAGAGCAACCATCAAAAAGAAGTAGCCAAAGTGCCTTTTGTAGAAAAGGATTTCGTTGGTTTTAAAGAAGCCCTTGCTTTTAAAGAATCGCAAGGAAAATATAACAGAGTCAATACTTTGGGGTATTTAGGAAAATACCAATTCGGAAAATCAACTTTGCGCGAATTAAATATCAATCCCAAAGGTTTTTTGAAAAATCCGTTGTTACAAGAAAAGGCATTTTTAGCCAATCTGGAAAAAAACAAATGGATTTTACGTAAGGAAATTAAGAAATACAGCGGTAAATGGATTAACGGGGTCAAAATTACCGAATCCGGAATTTTGGCGGCAGCCCACTTAGGTGGTGCCGGTGCCGTGCAGCAATTTTTGTGGTCGTATGGTAAAAAAACGATGAAAGATGCTTATGGTACTAAAATTGAAAATTATTTACGAAAATTTTCTGGTTATGATTTGAGTAACATCAAGCCGAAAAAAGAACCGGTAGTAGATTTGGAATAGAAAAATCAATTATACTTTCTAAGGCGTCTGATTACTAATCGGGCGCCTTTTTTATACCAATTCTAAATATAAAATAGTCCAAAAATAATTTGGTATCCCCGACAATAGTCGGGAGTAAACAATACCGCTACTACATGAAAATAATACTAGAAAAATATAAAATATTTCAAAACAAAGTAT
>WFZY01000277.1 GCA_015489265.1 Flavobacteriaceae bacterium
TTTAGCTTTTACCACTTGGTGAATAAATTCCTTAACACCTTGCTTACTGACATGAGAAGCAAGAATATCAGCTGAACTACCGCCATTTGAGCTAATTACTATCATGTGTTTTCTTGTCGCATACCATAAAAACAAGAATAGTAATACACCTAATAATCCATAACTTCCCATTCGTACATACATAGTCCCAATAAATATAATTACGGCGAGAATGAGATATATCAACTTACTCTTATAGCTGTTTTCGATGGAACTAATATCTTCCAAAAAAATAGTTATACTATAAGCTTGACCTAAACGTTCATCATTTACAGCAATACGATGATCCGTTAACACAACTCTATTATTATTAGAGGTTAAAATTGTTTGTTCATTGGCTAATAATTCCATAATATATAGTTTTAAGATTAGTAAATTTACAATTTGGGCTTAATGACAGCACTAAATAACAACTATTATAATAAAATTGAAAATTAAAATGAAAACTATTATATTTTGAATGAAAATCAATATTTTTAACAAAAAAAATGAATAACATTTCTTATTTTCACCTTTCACAAACACCACTGAAATAGCATTCTGGTTTTTAATACAACCCGACTCCTACTGAGCTTATCAGACTTCCAACTTTGCCACTCGTTACTATTGTTTATCTTTGCAAAAATTTTTTCTCAAATGAGCCAAACCAAAAAAGCCGCTTTTACGACTTTGGGATGTAAACTGAATTTTTCGGAAACATCCATAATTTCTCGTAAAGTGATTAATGCAGGATTTGAAAAAACGGATTTTAATACCAAGGCAGACGTTTATGTAATTAACACTTGTACGGTAACGGATAATGCCGATAAGAAATTTAAGCAATATGTCAAGCAGGCACTAAAACACAATCCGGATGCTATGGTTATAGCCATTGGTTGTTATGCACAACTTAAACCCGAAGAATTGGCGGATGTAGAAGGGGTTGATATGGTTTTAGGTATTGAAGAAAAATTTAATTTGCCACATTACCTTAAAACATTATCCAAAAAACCCAAAGCCGAAATTCATTCTTGCGAAGTAGCGGATTCTACGGCTTTTTTTAGTGCCTATTCTTCCGGCGACCGGACACGTTCATTTCTCAAAATTCAAGACGGTTGCGATTATCCTTGCACTTATTGCACCATTCCGCTGGCGCGGGGCAAAGGGCGCAACGGCACGGTGGAACAAATCGTAGAAAATGCCCGACAAATAGCTCGTGACGGCATCAAAGAAATTGTGATTACCGGTGTTAATATCGGGACCTTTAAAGATAACAGCAATGGCACCACCCGAAAATTCATTGATTTAATCAAAGCTTTGGATCAGGTTGAAGGCATTGAACGCTACCGCATTTCATCTATTGAACCCAATTTGTTGACAGACGAAATTATCGAATTTGTTGCCGGTTCCAAAAAATTTGTGCCACATTTTCATATTCCCCTACAAAGTGGTAGCAATACCTTGCTCAAACGAATGAAACGCCGGTATTTACGGGAATTATATGCCGAAAAAGTCGCCAAAATTAAATCATTAATGCCCGATGCCGCTATCGGGGTCGATGTAATTGTCGGCTTTCCGGGTGAAACAGACGACTTGTTTTTAGAAACTTACCGGTTCATCAATGAATTGGATGTGGCATACCTACATGTATTTACTTATTCGGAACGTCCCAATACCGAAGCGGTATCAATGGACGGTGTGGTTCCGAAAGTTGTCAGAAATAAACGCAGCAAAATGTTACGCGGTTTGTCGGCTAAAAAATTAACGGCATTTTATCAAACGCAATTAGGAACAACCCGTAAAGTCTTGTTTGAAAAAGCCGAAAAAGACCATCAAATGTTCGGTTTTACCGAAAATTATGTCAAAGTCAGCTTTCCTTATGACGAAAAACTTGTCAATACGGTTCAAAAAGTGCAATTAAAAAATATTGACCAACAAGGGAATGTAACTGTCGAAATAAAAAAGACCTGACAGGTTTGTAAAACCTATCAGGTCAAAGAAATGTAAAAAGGTAGGTAGGTTTTAAAAAATAAGACCTAGCAGGTTTTGAAAACCTACTAGGTCAAAGAGTGTTAAGACCTGCTGGGTTTTAGAAACCCGGTAGGTCTGATTGGTTATCTATTCAACCGCTACGACTTTTTCTTCACTTTGCCATACACCGTGTTTGGTGCAATAAGCCAAAGCGGTCAATTTCATTTTACGCTTGGGAACAACCGAAAAGGTAACTTCCAATTGTTCGGATTGGTTTCCCAAAGTGCCGGCAGGAATAATGGCTTCGCCCAACAATCTTTCACCGTCAAACAAAGCAACTTTATGAATATAGTGGTCGAAATCGTCCGGGTGTGTATATTCTTTTCCCACTTGCACTCTGACGTAATTTTTCTTGCCTTTTTCCATAGTATCATCGCAGTAAATAAACGGCGAATGTCTGTCGATGTAATCTTTTTTAGCTTCTTTTTCGATGTGGTCTATCCCACTGTACTGATTGATTTTCATATTTATTTGGTTTTATGGTTATACTGGTTATTTGTTTATTTGAGGAAATGAGGAATTTATCCTACTTCATAGTTTACTTCGTTTTTTATGATTACTAATTTCTTCTTACTTTAATTCTGCATTCAATTTGAGGAAATGAGAAAGTGATAAAAATTTTTAATTATCCAACTTTAATTTTCAATTAATACTATTATTTATTATCCAACTGACAATCTTTAATCCTTTACGGTTGGAAAATTACACCGTAGCGCTTACTACTTATTATTTGCTACTCACTACTAAAAACTTTTAACTTATTGATTATCTCATCATCAACTAACTCAGGCACATTGACTTTCAACAAAGGATTTTCTGACATAGCTCGTTGTATGGTAAACATTGCATTGTCATTTCGTGCCCAATTGCGTCGGGCGATACCGTTATTGACATCCCAATACAACATTTGTTTGAGGCGCCTGTCGGCATCACCGGAACCGTCAAGCAACATCCCAAAACCACCGTTAATAACTTCGCCCCAACCGACACCGCCACCGTTGTGGATAGACACCCACGTGGCACCGCGGAAACTGTCACCAATCACATTTTGAATCGCCATATCAGCGGTAAACATAGAACCGTCATAAATATTGGAAGTCTCACGGAAAGGTGAATCCGTACCCGATACATCGTGGTGGTCGCGTCCCAAGACAACCGGGGCTGAAATCTCACCGTTTTTAATGGCTTCATTAAAAGCTTCGGCAATTTTGATACGTCCCCAAGCATCGGCATAGAGGATACGCGCTTGACTACCAACAACCAATTTGTTTTCTTGCGCCCCGCGTATCCATTGGATATTATCTGCCATTTGTTGTTGTATGCGTTCAGGTGCATTTTGTTTCAGTTCTTCTAAAACCTGCGTGGCTATTTCATCGGTTTTTTGTAAATCATCGGGATTACCACTGGTGCAAACCCAACGAAACGGTCCAAAACCGTAATCGAAGCAGAATGGTCCCATAATATCTTCGACATAAGACGGATAACGGAATTTGTCTCCTGCCATAATATCGGCTCCTGCCCTACTCGATTCTAACAAAAAAGCATTACCATAGTCAAAAAAATACGTGCCCTTGGCAGTATGCTTGTTAATGGCAGCCACTTGACGTCGCAACGAAGCATAGACAAATTCTTTAAATTTTTCCGGCTCGGCAGCCATCATTTGATTGGCTTCTTCAAAACTCAAACCAACCGGATAATACCCGCCATTAAACGGATTGTGAAGCGAAGTTTGGTCGCTACCCAAATCTATTTTTAGATTTTCTTGGTCAAATTTTTCCCATACATCTACAATATTACCGATATAGCCGAAAGAAATAACTTGCTTATTTTGGAAAGCTTCACGGACACGATTCGTCAAAATGTCCAAGTCGTCAATTAACACATCGACCCAACCTTGTTCGTAACGTTTTTTAGCGGCTTTCGGATTGACTTCAGCTACAACGGAAACCACACCGGCAATGTTTCCGGCTTTGGGTTGCGCCCCACTCATACCGCCCAATCCGGCAGAAACGAACAAAACCGGTTCATCGGGATCTTTACCAAAACGTTCGATAATAATGCGTTTGGCATTTAAAATGGTAATAGTTGTGCCGTGCACAATTCCTTGCGGACCGATATACATATAACTACCGGCTGTCATTTGTCCGTATTGCGTGTTGCCCAAAGCATTATGGCGGTCATAATCGTCAAGTGATGAATAATTGGGAATCATCATACCGTTGGTAACTACTACACGTGGCGCATCTTTATGTGATGGAAACAACCCCATCGGGTGTCCGCTATACATAGCCAAAGTTTGCTCATCGGTCATTTCGGACAAGTATTTCATCGTCAATAAATATTGTGCCCAATTTTGAAAGACCGCCCCGTTACCGCCGTAAGTGATCAATTCGTGCGGATGTTGGGCAACTTTCGGGTCTAAATTATTTTGAATCATCAGCATAATGGCGGCGGCTTGCTTGCTTTTTGCCGGATAGGCATCTATCGGGCGGGCATACATTTCGTAATCCGGTCGGAAGCGATACATATATATTCTACCGTAGCGATTAAGCTCGTCGGCAAATTCTTGTGCCAATATTTTATGCCATTTTTTAGGAAAATAACGCAAAGCGTTACGAACCGCCAAACGTTTTTCGTCGTCGGACAAAATATTTCGGCGCGGCGGGGCGTGATTGATATCGGGATCATAAGGTTTCGGTTCGGGCAGTTCTACCGGAATACCTTGTTTGATAGCTTCTTGAAAATTGATCATGTTTTAATGAAATTTTGTGCTTTAAAAATACAATTTTTTTGTGAGATATTTTTTAATGATTATCATATTTGATTTATATAATACCGCTTACACATTCAATATAGTCCAATAAATTGTACTATACCGTTTGCATATTCAATATTGTTCAATTTGTTGAACAATTTTCATATTGCATCGGCATAATACTTTGTTTTGAAATATTTTATATTTTTCTAGTATTATTTTCATGTAGTAGCGGTATTGTTTACTCCCGACTATTGTCGGGAATACCAAATTATTTTTGGACTATTTTATTTTTAGAATTGGTATAATTTCCGAAAAACTTCACCCCTTAAACAGCACCAAATCCGATTGCAAATTTTGTTTTAAATGCTGGTCTTCAACTTTCCAACCGTAAATTTTTGAGAGGGCATATAAGTTTTGCAAGTTTTCAAGCAGTTGTTTTTTGGCTTTTAGCCGCAGTTGTGTCAAATCGATATGGGATTTGATTTTGGCAATGGCATCGGCGTTCATCTTGTTTAGTTCGTTTTTGTCAAACTGGTTAAGTGTGCTTTGTTGAATGTCATAATATTGAATGTGCGGAAAAATCTCAACTTGTTCTTTCGGAATGTTGGTGATATGAATGATTTTGTGCACACTATCCAAATGGATTTGCAGCCGGTTTAAATCATAAGAAATTTGCGCTTTGGCGGTTACTAATAAGATGGCATTTTTGTCAAATTGTAACAAGTCAAACAGATATTTATCACTGTCTTTATACGAATAGACTTCATTGTAATAAGCTTCCGCCACGACCATTTTGTTCAGGTGTTTGACATTTTCCAACAAAATCTGACTTTGCTGGTGGATATCTTCATTTTTTTGACGTTCTTGAAACCATAAAGTCAGCAAAATACCGATGATGATGCCGGTTAACAGGGTAAATATTTTGGACATTTTTATTTGGTTCCTAAAAATCGCATTTACTAATTGAATCTAAGTATCTTTAATTTATTGGAGACCTAGTAGGTTTTCAAAAACCTGCTAGGTCTTTTTAAACATTGATTATCAAGGTATTTCTTACATATTTTTCAAAAAATCATACAACAACCGGATACCGAAACCCGTGCCGCCTTTACCTTTGTAATCTTGGGCACTTTCAAGAAATGCCGGTCCGGCAATATCGATATGGATATACGGATGTTTGGCAAAATGTTCCAAAAATTTACCGGCGGTAATCATACCGGCATTGCCGCTACCGATGTTTTTCATATCGGCAATATCCGATTTCATTTCGTCTTTCCATTCGTCCCAGAAAGGGAATTCTACCAAGCGTTCGTGCACTTTTTTACCGGATTTTTGCAAATCTTTGATATATTTTTTAGGTGCGTTGCCCATCACGATTGCCGCTTTATCGCCAATGGCTCTGACCGCTGCGCCGGTTAGAGTTGCCGCATCGATAATGACTGCGGGTTTGTATTGATTGGCATAGGCAATCGCATCGGCAAGGATCATCCGCCCTTCAGCATCAGTGTTTAAAACTTCTACGGTAGTGCCGTCATACATTTCGACTACGTCACCGGGGGCATATGCATTTTTGCCCGGACGGTTGTCGGTTGCCGGAATCAGGGCAATCACCCAAACCGGTAAATTATTCTTCGAAATAGCATCCATAGTGCCTGCCATCATTGCGGCGCCTGCCATGTCGCTTTTCATCAAATCCATAGAATGGGGCGTAGGTTTTAAACTCAATCCGCCGGTATCGTAAACCACGCCTTTGCCAACTAAAACAACAGGTTTTTTGTTTTTGGCATTTTCGGGTTTCCATTCCATAATAGTGAAAGTCGGTGGAATTTCCGAACCTTGATTGACGGCTAACAAACCGCCCATTCGTAAATCTTCAATATCTTTTTTGTGCAAAACTTTGACTTTTAAACCGTCATTTTGTGTTTTTTTGTGCAGTTCCATTGCCAAGCGTTCGGCATCGAGATAGGAAACCGGCTCATTAACCAAATTACGCGCCCATAAAACGGCTTCAATCACATTTTTCAGCTCATCAATTTTCTTTTGACTAATACCTTTGACTTTGATAGAACGTAGTTTGTTTTTCTTTTTGTCTTTATCGGAAAAATATTTTAAAAACTGATAATCAGATAGATAAATACCTTCTAAGAAAGCTTCCAAATCCTTGTCGTCATCACCAATAATAACAATTTCTGCTTCTTTATCTTTCAATTCGGAATGAATTTTATGGGCATGTTTTCTGATTTTTTCCAAATCGGCACCTTTGGTTTTGACCACATACATGTTGTGTTTGGGGGTTTTGACAGATTGGATGTCTTCTTTATCAAAACCTTCTTTCATAAAAGGGATAACTTTTTCGCAAGGTAAATGTTTAATATCCGATTTTTTACGGGCTAAAACAATCACATTTTTAGCGGCTTCTGGAACTTTTTTTATGCTTTTTATTTTCATGTTTTTACTTTTTAAGGATTATCTTTTATTGATTAATATAATTATTTTAATCACCAAAAACATTTTGGTCATTGGAATTGGTCTAAATTAAAAAAAATTACTTTGTTAAAAATACAAAATAATACATATATACGACATACAAGCCGAGATAAATACTGCCTTTTAACCAACTGATTTTATGTTTTTTGGGCAAGAGTGCCAGCGGAATAATCAGAGCGGAAATACCTAACATCCACAATATATCGACATTGATAAGTTTGAGATTGGTAATATGTATGGGTTTAATCATTGCCGTGAGTCCTAAAACCGAACCGATGTTAAAGATATTAGAACCGACCAAATTCCCGAAAGACAAATCTTTTTCTTTTTTAAGTGCGGAAATAATTGAAGCGGCTAATTCGGGGATACTGGTGCCGATGGCAACGATGCTAACGCCTATAATACGCTCACTAACACCGACTTGGCGGGCTAATGCTTTGGCGCCGTCAACCAAAAATTCGGCACCTGCCCAAAGTGCTACCCCACCGACGACTAACCAAATCAAAATTTTAAGCATACTGGCAATAGCCGTATCTTCATCAATTTCTTCCAATTCTTCCAAATTAATATCACCGGATTGGGAAGCATGTTGGATTAATACATATATAAATATAATGAGTAAAACGAATAAAATGAGCCCTTCGGTAAAACTCAAAATCAAATCGTTTTTTAGGAAAAAATACAGCAAACCGGATAGAAGCAACATAGCCGGAATATTGTATTTATAAGACACTTTTTTGATAAAAATAGGGGTTAAAACGGCAGTTGCGCCCAGTACCAAAGCCAAATTGGCAATATTTGACCCGACAACATTGCCCAAAGCCAGTTCCGGCGAACCGTTGAGTGCCGCTTTAATGCTGACTAACAATTCGGGTAACGATGTCGCAAAGGACACGATGGTCATTCCGATAACGATACGAGATAGTTTAAATTTCAGGGACAGTCCTACCGATGCACGTACTAAATATTCGCCACCTACGACCAACAATACCAAACCCAACAGAATATAAAACAACGACATAGTCTAATTTTTTGACAAAAATACGGATTAAATACCAAAAACAACTATATATTAGTCCAATAAATCGTTTCTTTTTACCTGTATCTTCGTTAAAAATACTCGTTATAGCTACGGCTATAACTGTGTTTTTTGCCTTGATACAGAAAAAAATATTCCAATTTATTTTGGACTAAAATACAATTCCATTTGGTATAATTCGGCATTTATTTTCGTTTCTTTTTCTTGGCTTTTTTTTGGGCTTGCTGTTCGGCTAGTAGTTTTTTATAACGTCGTTCGCGATACCACCAAATAAAAGGTCCCAAGATAGTTATGCCTATCAGTAAGGACAAAATACCATAGCCGATATCTTTTTGTGTAAAATGCCAATTCCAAGCGAATACTTTGGAAAAAACAATTACAAAAATACCATAAGTTAAGCCGGTGATTAATGAAAATTTAACAGCACCTTGTTGCCGGCGCTTTTGCCAATATTCTAAAAATCTTTTATCTGTATCTTTCATTATTTTGGGTTAAATTGGTTATATTGGTTAACTGGTTATTTGATGATATGCGTGCCACTACTTTTGTAGGGAATTATTTAATGACCGGCGCTTCGGTACATCCCGATTCCTGTGTCATCGGGACACTCAGCGACCTACTTCGGTACATCCCGATTGGCATCGGGACACTCAATGACCTTTGATTCTACTTCATAGGTATTGAGTGATTCCGATTTTCATAGCGATTGTATTAAAATGACCAGTGTAGCACTTTCCCCCGATGTTAGTCGGGGCTTCGCTCTGTTTGGCACTAACTCGCTTGGCACTTTCTGCTTTAAACTAATAGTGTTTATCCATAAAAATAGGCTGAGCTAGAATGTTCGAGTTCAAGGCTTGCGAAGTTCTGAAAGCAAATGAGTTTACCTTTGTAAATGACTGGTTTCAGAACGAGCGTAACGAAGAAATCGGACATTATAGTCAGACTCTAATTCCCCATTTCCAAATAGCGTCTCAAAAAATCGGAATGTTCTTTAAGCTCTTGCAAATGCAGGTCTTCTTCCATTTGACTGATAATACGGTAATCATAGCGGCGAAAGGTTTGGATAATTTCATTGATGTCATCGGTAGCAATTTTAATTTCCACTTCGGTATTTTGTCCGGTCTCGTTGACCAATATGCCTAATATTTTACCACCGTCCGATTCAATGATTTGCGCCACTTGACTGATACTGAAATCGGCAGTTAATTTACTGACTACCAACACATAGCCATTGTTGTTAATAAAAGCTTTTTCAGTTAACAAATTCAAAATATCATCCAGTAAACGTACCCCGATATATTGACCCGATAAATCGAGCACACCCATGACATTGGCTTCATTACGCATCATAACAGCCAATGATTCCGTCCAATTCATCCGATTCGAGAGATAGATTTTCTCTAATAAATGTTTGTATTGTTGTAACTGTTCTTGTTGATTTTCAATAGCCATTAAATCGTCACAACGTATCATTCCGCGATAAATACCTTTTTCAACTACCGGCAAATGACTGAATCCGTAATGATTGCATGCTTCAATCAATGTAACAATAGTTTCGTTAAATGCAAAGGCATCAAATTTATAGACAGGAATATTTAACATAATTAATAATTTTTTACTGAGTTTTCAAGGAATCTCGCTTTGCAAAAATAAATAAATAAAAAGAGAAAAGTCAGTTTTCATAAAGTAGTTTTTCATAAATTTGCTTGTTATTTCAAAAAAAGAGAAAATAATTAGTCATTATGCATAAACAAGTCAAAATATCAAAAGGTTTGGACATCAATTTGAAGGGTAAACCGGCTCATAAAATTGCCGATGCACCCCGTTCAAATAAGTATGTGGTCAAACCGACTGAATTTTATGGCATCAATCCGCGTTTATCTGTCAAAACCGGCGATCATGTCAATGCCGGTGATCCGTTGTTCTATCATAAATATATCGATAGAATCAAATTTACATCACCGGTCAGTGGTACGGTAGAAGATATTATTCGCGGTGAGAAACGTAAAATTTTAAAAATCATCATCAAACCGGATGCAACAGACACCTTTAAAACTTTTAAGGTTGCAAAACCCGAAAGTTTGTCCAGAGAACAAGTTTTGGATTTGCTTTTGGAAAGCGGTTTGTTTGCGACCATTAAGCAACGACCTTACGATTTGATTGCACATCCGGATGATCAGCCCAAAGCTATTTTCATTTCCGCTTATGATTCGGCACCTTTAGGTGTGGATTATGCTTTTGTTTTAAAAAGTAAAATGAAAGCTTTTGAAAACGGACTGAAAGCCGTTAAAAAACTCACGGATGGAAAGGTTTATTTAATTGTTAATGGCGAAACAGCTACCGATTTTGACAAGCTCAATGATGTTGAGATTATTAAAGCATTCGGGCCGCATCCGGTGGGTAATGTCAGTGTTAGTATTGAAAAGTTTGAACCTATCAGTAAAGGCGACCGTATTTGGACTATCAATCCGGCAGATGTTGCCCTGATAGGTGAATTTTTTGAAACCGGACAATACAATCCGGTGCGTACCGTAGCATTAGCCGGATCTAAAGTCAAAGCGCCGATGTACTACAATATCAAAGCCGGTGCCGGTATGTCAGAATTTTTAAAAGATAAATTGATCGATGATGATGTCCGTATCATCAGTGGCAATGTGTTGACAGGATCTAATATCACCAAAGATCAATTTCTGAATTTTTATGATAATGAAATCACGGTAATTCCTTTGGGTAATAAACCTAGATTTATGGGATGGCTGCCGTTTATCGGAAAAAATCGAAAAAGTTTTTACAACTTTGGTTTTGCCCCCAAAGAACTCGATTTGGATGCCAGTTTATACGGCGAAGAACGGGCTTTTGTAATGAATGAAGAATTTGAATCCGTCATGCCATTGGATATTTATCCGGTGCATTTGCTCAAAGCCGCTCTGTTGGGCGATGTTGAAAAAATGGAACAATTGGGAATATTGGAAGTGGCACCCGAAGATTTTGCTTTGTTGGATTATATCAGTTCATCAAAAATCGATACACAGGAACTCATCAGAAAGGGCTTGGATATTATGCAAGTTGAGATGGGCTAATTTTGTAACAAACAGGTTAAAACCTTAGAAAATAATAAATTGAAAATGAAAGTTTTAGAAAAGTTTTTTAATAAATACGAACACTTGTTTCTCGAAGGTGGTAAGTATGAAAAGTATCGTCCTGCATTTATGGCGATGTACACTTTTATGTTTACGCCTGATGAAACGACTAAGAAAGGGGCGCATATACGCGATGCCGTCGATTTAAAAAGGGTGATGTTTACGGTAGTCTTAGCTTTGATTCCCGCAACCATTTTCGGTATGTGGAACGTGGGATATCAGTATTATACGCAAGCGCATATCGATTTTACCAATATGGATGCCTTTATTTACGGATTTTGGAAAGTCATCCCGATGATTATCGTTTCTTATGTTGTAGGTTTAGGTATTGAATTTTATTTTGCCGTTTTGCGGGGTCACGAAGTCAATGAAGGGTATTTGGTTACCGGATTGTTGATTCCGTTGATTATGCCGGTCACCATTCCTTTATGGATTTTAGCCGTTTCGGTAGCTTTTGCTGTCATAATTGGTAAGGAAGTTTTTGGTGGCACCGGTATGAATATTGTCAATCCGGCACTTACCGCTCGTGCCTTTGCTTTTTTTGCTTATCCGACTTTTATGTCCGGTAACGAAGTTTGGATTCCCAAACCGGAACATGCCGATGCTTATTCGGGCGAAACTATTTTAGGCGCTTTAGGACAAGGACACCATTTGGCTTATACTTGGAAAGATATGTTTTTCGGGACGATACCCGGTAGTATCGGTGAAACATCCGTTTTGATGATTTTAATCGGTGCAGCCCTATTATTATTGACCAAAGTTGGTAGTTGGCGTATCATGTTATCCGGTTTTGCCGGTGCCGCCTTAATGGCATTTATCTTTAACCTTTGGGGCGCTAATACTTTGATGCAATTGCCTTGGTGGCAACACTTGTTGGTCGGCGGATTGGCTTTCGGTGTCGTCTTTATGGCAACCGACCCGGTAACGGCGGCACAAACACGAACAGGTAAATGGATTTACGGATTTTTAATCGGAATGTTTGCCATTCTGGTTCGTGTCTTTAATCCGGCTTATCCCGAAGGCGTGATGTTGGCTATCTTGTTGATGAACGTCGTCGCACCGACTATTGACTATTATGTAGTGCAAGCCAATATCAAGAAAAGAATGAAACGATTAGAAAAACAAACGGCTTAATACCTTAGATTATGGACAGAAACAGTAATTTATATACAATTTTATTTGCAGCCGTTGTCGTAACCGTATCTGCTGTATTGTTAGCAGTAGCGGTAATGGTCTTAAAACCGGCACAAGAACGCAATAAAAGACAAGAAAAAATGACCGATATTATGTACACTATCGGTCTGGATAAAGAAGCTTTGGCTGGTAAAGCAGCTGCCGAAGGTTTGAAATTGAACTACAAAACCATTGAATCTTATTTTAAAAAATATTTTGTAAAACAATATGCTTTAAAAACCGACGGAACAGTTGATAAATCGGTGAATGCTTTTGACATTAATATGAAAGCCGAAATTAAAAAACCGGAAAACGAACAACGCTTTCCGATATTTATCGCTAATGTTGAAGGCAAAACTTACTATGTGATTCCCTTATACGGTAAAGGTCTGTGGGATGATATTTGGGGTTATATCGCTTTGGAATCGGATGCCAAT
This sequence comes from Flavobacteriaceae bacterium, assembly GCA_015489265.1. Classification (GTDB taxonomy): domain Bacteria; phylum Bacteroidota; class Bacteroidia; order Flavobacteriales; family Flavobacteriaceae; genus WGBX01. Next base: position 13,084 of record WFZY01000277.1, read on the forward strand.
ACCGTTAAAGGTGTTAAATTCGGTCATAAAGGTGAAACGCCCGGTTTGGGTGCCGAAATCACTAAAAAATGGTTTGAAAA
>WFZY01000278.1 GCA_015489265.1 Flavobacteriaceae bacterium
AAAACTATTGGGACATAATGCTTGTTCAATGAACGCTATTATTGCCAACCGCGCTAATATGACATTTAGTAAAGACCCTTATGTGCCGGTTGACGGTTTGATTAAATATACATTGGACCGCTTACTTTTGATTGAATAGATTTTTGATTAAATGGCATAATGATTTATCGAAAAAGTCATAATTTATAGTGGTAACAAATTAGATTGTTGCCGCTTTTAATAAAAACATCTATGGAATTTAAAAAATATCAACATATCGAAAGATTAGGAACGACCGAAGTAGAAAATATAGAAGCAGGCACTTGTTATGTTTTTCCTAAGATTGACGGTACAAATACGAGTGTATGGCTCAATGAAGCCGGTGAAATACAAGCAGGTAGCCGAAAACGGCAATTAACATTAGATAATGATAACGGTGGTTTTTATGCATGGGTAAAGCAACAAAAAAGTATTTTAGACTATCTAAAAGCACATCCGACACACCGGTTGTTTGGCGAATGGCTCATTCCGCATAGCATAAAAACTTATAAGCAAGATGCTTGGCGTAAATTTTATGTGTTTGATGTGGCTATTGATAAAACCGAAGATGAAATCTTGCATGAAGGTGACAGCAAAATAAAATATCTGGCTTATGATACCTATCAACCGCTTTTAGAAAAACATCATATCAATTATATCAAACCCCTTGCTGTTTTGACTAATCCGAGTTATGATCAATTGGTTGAATGGTTAATGAAAAATGATTTTTTGATAGAAGACGGTAAAGGAATTGGTGAAGGTATTGTCATAAAAAATTATGAGTTTGTAAATAAATACAATAGACAAACTTGGGCTAAAATTATTGCTTCTGAATTTAAACAGAAACGCACCAAGCTAAAAGGTGGACCAAAATCATCAGTGGAAGAGCAAATTGCTAAAAAATATGTAACAAAGGCATTATGTGAAAAAGTCAAAGCCAAAATAGAACTGGAAAACAATGGCTTTACAAGTCGGGATATTCCCAGATTATTACATTCTATTTACTATGATATTATTCGGGAAGAGAGTTGGAATTTTATCAAGGAACATAAAAATCCTACCATTAATTATAAGACTTTGCAAAACTTAATAAATGCCCAAGTCAAAGAGCAATTACCGAAGCTATTCTAATGGAATAGCCATAAAATGTTTCAAAATATTAGTTTTATTTTTGTTGATGTGAGTCTGTTAAACTATTGAAGCATATAATATTATTTCCTCAATTCCTCAAATTATTAGTATTATATAAGTCAGAAACACAAAATAATTATCAATAAACAAAGCAAGCTATGAAGTATAACAAATCCTCAATTCCTCAAATAGCTTTTTTAATCATATTGATTTTTCATTAGCTTTTTTAATTCATAGGTATTTTTTATGTTAATTCAGCTTCTCGCCTACTTCAATATTTTATGTATATTTGAATATATTTTTGAATTAACAACATGATGCAAATGAAAATAACGCTTTTAGGTACAGGCACCTCGCAAGGCGTTCCGGTTATCGGTTGCCAATGCCAGGTTTGCCGGTCTGATAATCCCAAAGATAAACGCTTGCGCACCGCTGCCATGATTGAATGGGCGCAATACCGATACGTTATAGATTGCGGTCCCGATTTCAGAATGCAAATGTTGCGCGAAAAAGTCGCCGATATCGACGGTATATTCTTTACGCACGAACACGCTGACCATACCGCCGGTTTAGATGATATTCGCCCTTTATATTTTCGTAAGGGGCAACCAATACCTATTTACGGTTTACCGCGTGTGATACATAATTTAGAGCAACGCTTTGATTATATTTTTACCAATGAAAATCGCTATCCGGGCGCGCCTCGTGTTGCGGTACATCTACTGGAACCGCACCAAAAAATGGTTTTAGGCAATAAAACTTTGGAAGCTCTACCGGTTTTACATGGTAAGTTGCCCATTTTGGGTTATAAAATCGACAATTTTGCCTACATAACCGATGCCAAAACTTTACCCGAAAGCACGATAAATGCCCTAAAAAACATTGATTTATTGGTAATCAACAGCTTACACCACAAACCGCATAAAACGCATTTGAATCTCGAAGAAGCGCTTGAAACCATTACACAAATTCAACCCAAACAAGCCGTTTTAACCCACATTAGTCATCACATGGGATTACATGATGAGATTAGCCGGCAATTGCCCAAACATGTGCAATTGGGCTTTGACGGTTTAGTTTTGGAAATATAGATGTCTCAGGTTTTGAAAACCTAACAATTTTTTTTACATCCCTTGACCTAGTAGGTTTTTAAAACCTGCTAGGTCTCTTAATTTGGCGATATATTGAATAATACCGCTATACATTCAATATTGTTCAATTTGTTGAACAATTTTCATATTGCATTGGACTAATATTGACACATAAGAACCCCGAAGGGGTGGAATATTTTTAGTAAATTTTTCGGATAAAAAACATAAACCCCGTAGGGGTGAAATGATTATAAAGGAATCAAACCAAATTTAAATAAATTATATCAAATTATATGCACAAATCTGTTATTAATTAATGCAAAATCATTAACGATAAAATCAATCAATGAAGCAGAACAAATCCTCAATTCCTCAACTTCTCATATTATTAGCAGAATTAACAATTAAAACAATCATATACATCAAAGAATAAAGCATTCACAGAAAGGAAAAAAATCATCATCTCATCAATCTTTCAAAGTCAGACAGATATTTTACTTCCGTTGACCTAGTAGGTTTTGACAACCTGCTAGGTCTGGCAAATTTTTATGACGTAATTTAATGTTGCAAATCCTCATTTCCTCAATCTTAATTTGCCATAAAACCAAAAATTAAGAATAATATTCCGATTATATTTGTCATAGCCCTAAAAAACTTATATTTGTCAATGAAAATATAATGTATGATTATAGCTGAAAATTTACATAAAAAATACGGTACGCTTGAAGTTTTAAAAGGCGTTTCACTTCATGTCAAGCAAGGCGAAGTCGTATCGATTGTGGGACCTTCCGGCGCCGGAAAAACAACGCTTTTGCAATTGGTCGGCACGCTTGACAGACCCACCAATCCCGATTATAAGTTAGTTATCAATCAAACGGATTTAAAAGGGTTAAATGACAAGGAATTATCTAAATTTCGCAACAAAGAAATCGGGTTTATTTTTCAGTTTCATCAGTTGTTGCCCGAATTTACAGCCGTTGAAAACGTAGCCATACCGGCATTGATAGCCGGCTTATCAAAAGATGCTGCCGAACGCAAAGCAGCCGAATTGCTTGATTTGTTGGGCTTATCGGCACGCTTGCGACACAAACCCGCCAAATTGTCCGGTGGCGAGCAACAGCGTGTTGCCGTAGCGCGGGCATTGATTAATAATCCCTCGGTGATCATGGCAGATGAACCTAGTGGAAACCTCGATACCGAAAATGCCAAGCAATTACACAAATTGTTTTTTGAACTGCGCGACCGGTTTAACCAAACTTTTGTAATTGTCACGCATAATGAAGAATTGGCAGCGATGTCCGACCGTAAATTAAGTATGCAAGACGGATTGATAATTGATTAAACTATGAGCTTTGAACACCCCGGCATATTATACGCACTATTGTTATTGTTGATTCCCATCATCATACATTTGGTGCGTTGGAAAAAATTTAAGACGCAAGTCTTTACCAATGTCGATTTTTTACAAGATTTGGAAATCAAATCCCGTAAAAGCCGCCGGCTTAAAGAATTATTGGTATTGTTAAGTCGCTTATTGGCACTTGCCGCCTTAATTTTCGCCTTTGCCAAACCCTATAAGGGCTCACAAGCCCAAGCTGATCAAATCGATAAAAGTCAAAATATCATTTATTTAGACAACTCGTTAAGTTTAGATGCTTTAAAAGATAACACGAGTTTGTGGCAGGATTTTATGCAAGATTTACAGCAAAATTTATCCGGCAATACAAGCTTTACCCTACTGACTAACAATGCCACTTTCCGGCATGTCAGCCGTAAAAATCTCGATGCCGTTTTACAACAAATTCATTTGTCGGGACAGATAACCAACCATCGTCAGAATTTAAAGAAAATAAAATATCTTATTGATAATGAACAAAATACATTAAATAATATTTTGTATTGTTCCGATATGCAAAATGTCTATAATGAAAGTTTGAGCGATTCATTATTTCAAAAATCCAATCAATATTATTTCGTTGTTCGTCAAAATCCTGATCTAAAAAATATCAGTATCGATAGTATTTGGCTTACCGGAAAAACAAAAGACACTTATGCGTTTAATCTCAAAGTTTCTGCCAATCATCACCAATTAAAATCTCCTGTAACAATTCGGCAAAACAAAGAAGTATTATGGCGCGGCTATGTTGATTTTAAAGACAGCTTGCAGCAAAATTTAAGTGTTCATATTCCGGCTAAACCGGATATCGAAGCCGAAATCAAATTGCACGATAAAGGTTTTCAGTTTGATAACCGCTTGTTTTTTACCTATCATTCAGCCGGTAAATACAAAATCTTGTTTTTGGGAAAAACACTTCCCTCCTACCTAAAAAAAATCTATACACCGGATGAATTTATACTTCAACAAATTCCGGTTAATAAATTAGATGTCAGTCAATTATCTAATTATGATTTAGTCATTTTAAACAAAATTGACATAGCTGATGCCTATACCGGTGCACTTAAAAAATATGTAGAGCAATACGGCAATTTACTTATTTTACCACCGGATGAACAAACGGAAGCTTTTCAAACTCTTTTAAATCATTTGAATATTTACAGCCGCGTGCAACTTGATACGGCAAAAGTTTTTCTCAATCGTATCCATTATAAGCATCCGCTATTTAAAAATGTTTTTGCCAAACCGGTTAAGAATTTTGCCTATCCGTTTGTCAAAAAGCATTATCGCTATTCAAACGCCGGTCAATGGCTCTACAAATTGAGTGACCAAAGTCCGTTTGCCCAAGTTTTTAAACGAAAAGGACAAATTTTTGTCATCAATACGCCGATTAACGGTCAAAATACCGATTTTCAGCAAGCTGCCTCTTTAATTGTACCGTTGTTTTATCAAATAGGCAAAGTTCGCTCTAACCGGCAAAGTCTGTATTATATCGTTGGTGAGAAAAACCAATGGCAAATTCCGGTCAGCTTAAAACCCGACGACATCTTGCATTTGCGTCATTCGCAAGTAGATTTTGTGCCGTTTCAAGTCAATCAATACAATCGTGTAGCCGTTACCACTGATGAACAACCCGGACAAGCCGGTATTTATGAAATTTTACATAAAGATCAAAAATTGGGTAGTGTCGCGTATAATTACAATCGGAAAGAACATCTTTTAAAATTTTTAACCATCCCAAATACGGATCAAGTTCATCAAATAAACAGTGTTAAAGCTTTTGAAGCCCGTCAACAGGCCTATTTTAAAGCCCAAAGTTTGTGGCAATGGTTTTTGGGTTTGGCACTACTGTTTTTGTTGATTGAAATGTTGTTGATTCGGTATTGGAAGTAGGTGCGTGTTTTTGGCAAAGTTACTTACTATATCAAATCAAAAGTAAGTTTATTCGTAAGCGTACGGTAAACTACACCTACTATTTTTCAGATTTGGTTTCCAATTTTGCGGAAATAATTCTTCAAGTTTGTTAGTCTTATGTTCTGCTACTCTATCAAGAACATCAATTAGCTATTCATAAGGTTTTACATTATGTGTTTTGCAATTGGTAAAAAAAGTATATAACATAGCGTGGTTTTCTGCTGCATCATGGCTTCCTGTAAATAGATAAGTTTTTAAAACTTACCCAATTCCTTAGCCCGTTCATAAGCTTTAAACACAGCTTGTTGTATCAAATCATTAGTTCTATTATCATCTAAAAATCTGATAGCAGCTTCAGTAGTACCGCCTTTTGAAGCAATTTTATCAATGAGTTGGCGGTAATCGTCCGGACTGTTTTGAAAAAAATCAACGATACCTTTAAAGGTTTGGTAGGTCAGCATTTCAGCTTGCGGTTTGGTAAAACCTAACCGGATACCGGCTTGCATCATGGCTTCCATAAAATATAACACATAAGCCGGACCCGAACCGGAAACCGCCGTACCGGCATCAATCAAATCTTCATTGGCAACATATAAATTTTTTCCGGTACTTTCGAGCAAATTTTGCACCGTCACCAACTCAATACGGGTGACTGCATCCGATGATGTAAAAACACTCATCCCCTCACCTATTTGCGCGGCAATATTGGGCATGGCTCTGATAATTTTATCCAAACCCAAATACTGTTTAATTTGAGCAATACTTACCCCCGCCATAATGGACAAAACCACTTGTTCGGGCGATATGTAATCTTTAATTTCTACTGATAATTCTGCAAAAGCTTGGGGTTTTACCGCAAGTACCACCAAATCGGCTTCTGCAATTTTTTCATTAGCATATTGATAAATATGTTTGATCCCGATTTTTTTTAAAGATTCAAATTTTCCCGGATCTTTCTCTAAAACCGCAAAATTTTCAACATCTGTTATAAAATTGTTGATAAAACTCTTGGCAAAGCTTTGTCCCATATTGCCACCTCCGATGATTAAGATTTTCATAACTTATAATTGTATTGTTTTTGAGTTGTAAAAATATAAAGAATATTATGATTTATTAAAAAAATGCAGAAGCTTATTCTTAATTTCATCTCTAATTGGCTTATCTTTTGTTTCTACCAAACCTGTACTAATTATTGTAATTGTGTATGATTCATCATCATATAAATTTAATATGAATTTATAATTTCCAACTTCTTTTACACTTTTAATGTGTTTTTGGTCAATAATTTTGTAATTAAGGGCTGGTATTATTAAGCTATCATTCTGTTTATCATAAAAAACATCTTTCTTTCTTCCAATGTAATGGCTTAAGCCAAAGAAAACATACAAAATTATAAAGTACCCATCTGTAAATAGTAATTTCCCTATTTTATTTAAATATATAAATTCTTGATAATCAGGATATTTTTTTAAAATAAATAATATTGAAATTAATAAAAAAACAATGATAGGATTCCACTGGCGGTTTGACGGCTTTACAGAAACATATTTTAAAGTGTCAATATCTTTATATTTGGTTTTAATATTTATGCCCTTATAAATTGAATAGAATGAAACCAGAATGGCTTTTCCTAGATATAAAATGAATAGAACATAGATTGCATCAAATATATTTACGCCTTCAAACATTTTTTGTTAAGTTTATATTCTTATTAAATTAGTTTATCATTTTATTTTCTAGATATAGAGATATCAATGCCGCCAAATGTTGATAAACGAAGCAATAGCCAATACTAACATAATCAATGCCAAAATCAATTTGAAATGCTTGGCAACAAATTGCAATTTACCCAACAATTTCGGGGCGTGCTTGGCGTAAATACTCAATATGGTAAAAGCACCTAAGATGGCTCCCAATACAAAGCCGGTAATATAAGGTTCGGAAATGGTCAACAAGCCGTTTAATTCCAGTAAAGTGCTGTAAGTGAAATAAAAAGGAATTGCCAACGGATTAATCAAAGACACAAACATCCCATATAAAAAACTGTTGCGAATACTGAATCGCGGTGTGGTTAAAACAAGTTTTCGTTGCCGGTATTGTTTAAAGAAAATCAAGCTTAATATCATAAAAACAAAAACAGCTATTTTAGAAAAAGATAAAATAATTCCGGGATGGGATTTAATATAACCGGCACCTAAAAGTGCCAAATGCGCTTGTATAAAAATAGGAATCACGGCACCGAAAGCAAATTTAACGGCATTTTTTTGTCCGCGGTCAATAGCAGTATTTAAGGTAGACATAGTCAACAATCCCGGTGACATCAAACCGATAAAAGCCATTAAAAAACCAATGACGAAATGATATAATATTTGTAGAACTTCACTCATTTGGTTATTTATCATTTCGAATGCAGTGAGAAATCTTATTATTATTTTAGCTTTTCAATTTTAAGATTTCTCGTCGTCCCGACTTTAGTCGAGACTCTGTCAAAATGACATTCTGCTACTTATTCTATTATTTTCTTTTATATCTTATCATTTCGATTACAAAGAAAGTCGGGGAAAATTTCATTGTCCATTGTAAACTTTCAATCCAATCGCACTTTTCACTTGGTACTAGGCACTTTCAACTTACTTCCTGCGTTTCTTTTTCTTGGGTACAAATTTACTGCCACGTGTGGTCGGGTCAATGCGGTGTTGTAATTCTTTGATTTGATCTAAAAACATTTTCTTTTTGTCCAATTCTTTGGCTTCGCGTAGCAAATTAATTGCTTCACGATTGCGCCGTTTGGATATGGCAATGCCCGCAAGGTTCAGTTTAGCCATTGCTTTGTCGTGGTCCATCATCAAACCGGTTGATAAAGCTTGTCTGAAAAATTTCTCAGATTGTGACAGATTTTCCCGTTGTATCAGAGTCCCTTTTAATAAATAATAGTATGCTTCTTGTGGTTTGATTAATTGTGCTTTCGGATTTTTGATTTTATCGAGCCATTTGGCGGCACCATCCATGTCTTCTTTTCGCAATCTTAAAAATGCCAGCAGCAAATATTCATTTCTGACATATAAAAACAAAACGATTAAGCTAGCAAAAATTAAGGCGATACCATTACCGGTATTACCTTCAACAAATTGCCATATAGCCAACACAAAAATGATAATAGCGGTTACGAGTTTGATATTCTTATGCATAAGTCATTCTATTTTAAAAGATGCACAAAAATACGATAAATTAATCAAATATCACTCGCACTTCGCACTTTTTCGCTTTCTACTTTCTTCTGATTAGTTTGCTACATCACTAATGAATTTTATTCTAAACATACGCAATTCTTCTTCTTCATAATCGCCGTCAAACTCTTCCATAGCCAAGCTGATTTTATCAGATTCGGCTTCCATAAAATAGTCATGTAGTTCTTCAAGTTGGTCTTCGTCAAAAATTTCTTCCAGATAGTAATCAATATTGAGTTTAGTACCCATATAGACGATTTGTTCCATTTCTTTGAGCAATTCGTCCATCGTCAATCCTTTGGCATCGGCTATATCATCAAGCGGTATTTTGCGATCGGTACTTTTGATAATAAAAATTTTAAGCGCCGAACG
>WFZY01000279.1 GCA_015489265.1 Flavobacteriaceae bacterium
ATGTAAGGAAATTCACTTTTGTCCGACTATTGAAGTAAAAAGTATAGTGTTATAAAACCGACATGATTAAAATAATTATTAAACACACAAAGAAATGATTATTTTAATCATCAAAGGTTATCCCGACGACGGTCGGGAACCATAATGTTAAAATAAAAAAATAAACAGATGAAAGTTCATATAATTAATAAGGTTAAAAGTTTGATAAGAGATAAGAGAAATATTGAGAATAAGATTTCTACCTCGACGAAAGGTAGTAGAGAAATGACACCGGCGCTTCGGTACAATCCCGATTATCATCGGGATCACTCAGCGACCTGCTCCTCAATTCCTCTTTTCCTCAAATTATAAGCAGTAATAAGGTTTGAAGTAGTAAATAAACATAAAATATCATAATATGCTATGAAGCAGATAAATTCATCATTTCCTCAAATTATAAGCAGGAATATTGTTTGAAGCAATAAGTAATCATTAAAAGAAAGAATTATATTTTAAGCATAAAAAATCCTCAATTCCTCAAAAAAATGGAAGACAATCAATCCAATATCATCGCCAAAGGCATTGTTAAAGCCGTTTTTTCTCTCTTAGCAGTCTTACTGCTCATATGGTTTTTATACAAAATCAAAGTGGTGATTGCCTACTTACTGATTGCCTTAGTGGTCTCTCTGATAGGACGACCCGTTAAAAAATTGCTCATCAATTATCTCAAACTTAAAGATACTTTGGCAAGCGCTTTGAGTTTGTTGTTTATAGTCGGTATTTTTGGTATTTTACTAGCTGTATTAGTACCGCTGATTATCCGGCAAGCCCAAAATTTATCGGCATTGGATATTCATGGTTTTCAACAAAAAATGGATTTATTACTTGAAAACATCAAAACTTATCTACATCAAAAAAATATCGGTTTTTTGGATAATTTTACCCTTGAGAGTTTATTTTCTGAAATTAATCTGAAAGTTTTACCCGGCTTGATTAATCCTGTTATCGGGGTTTTGGGTAATATCATCATCGGTATTTTTGCCGTGAGTTTTATCTCGTTTTTTATGTTGAAAGACAGTCAATTAACGGCAAATTTCCTCTTTAAACTCATTCCCGACAACGATAGAGATCGGTTCAAACAAGTCTTTACCAAAATTAAAGATCTACTGTCGCGATATTTTATAGGTATTAGTTTGCAAATTACCATCATTTTTATTTTATATACCATTTTACTAAACATTTTGGACGTTGAAAATGCCACATTTATAGCACTGCTGGCTGCGCTGATGAATCTGGTACCGTATATCGGTCCCATAGTCGGATGGATTTTAATCGTCAGCTTGTCTATGACCTCACAACTCAATGTATTAGACAGTAAGGCTTTAATTCATCTGGCACAAAATATTACAATTGGCTATATTTTGGTACAACTTTGGGATGCTTTTGTCGATGTGCCTCTGATTTATTCCAAAAGTGTCAAAGCGCATCCATTAGAAATCTTTTTGGTCATTATGATTGCCGGTTCACTATTTGGAGTCTTGGGCATGATTATCGCCGTACCGACTTACACCATGCTGCGCTTATTTTTCAAAGAATTTTATGACGAATATAAAGCCCATTTTACCATTTGGTAGAAACATGGTTTTATATCGCCGTACCAAATAGAGATTTCACACTCAACCAAAATCGAAAAAAAGATAAACAGCATCTATCATACCTATCCTGACTAATAACTAAAAAGGCTTGAGTAAAAAATGTCCGCTTTCCGTAGGGGAGACATCTCCATCACCAAGTTTTATAAAATCTCTATTAGCTTTTTTCAAAATTAGTCTGTAAATTTGAAACTTAAAATCCAAAAACTCTATTATGAACACAAAAGATAAAGGTTTTGATACCAAATTAATCCATGCCGGAGATTTTGAAGATGCTTTCGGCTCGGCAGTGACGCCTATTTATCAAACTTCAACATTTGCCTTTAAAAATGCCGATCAAGGTGCTGACCGTTTTGCAGGCAAGGAAGACGGTTTTATTTATACCCGTATTGGTAACCCCACTATCAGCGCTCTGGAAGATAAGCTCGCTGAATTAGAAAACGCTTACAAAGCGGTAGCTTTTGCTTCCGGTATGGGGGCTGTTAGCGCCTTATATGCCGCTACACTTAAAGCCGGCGACCATATGATTGGATCCGAAGCCATGTATGGACCTTCAAGAGCCATTATGGAAAGTTTTTTTAAAGACTTTGGCGTAGCATCAACTTTTGTGGATACTGCTAAAATTGAAGATATAGAAGCGGCAATCAAACCCAACACCAAATTGATTTATGTTGAATCACCTACCAATCCCACTATGGTATTAACCGACATCAATGCGGTATCAGATTTGGCACACCGGCACAATATTCTTATGGCAGTTGACAACACCTTTTCCAGTCCGTATATACAAAAACCTTTAGATTTGGGGGCTGATATTGTCTTGCATTCATTAACCAAATTTATCAACGGACATGCTGACATTGTTGGCGGAGCTTTGATAGCCAAAGATAAAGAGGTATATGCCAAGCTACGTAAAGCCATGGCGTATTTTGGTGCCAATATGGACCCACATCAAGCCTATATGGTCATTCGTGGAGTTAAAACGCTCTCGCTTCGGGTAGAACGCGCTAGTGAAAATGCTATGAAGATAGCCGAATACTTAGAAAATCACCCAAAAATTGCTTGGATTAAATACCCGGGACTTAAATCATATCCGCAATACGACTTGGCTCAAAAACAAATGACATTACCCGGTGCCATGATTAGTTTCGGAGTCAAAGGTGGTTTTAATGCCGGTAAAGTATTGATGGATAATGTCAAACTCGCGCTACTTGCGGTTTCCTTAGGTGGAGTAGAAACTTTAATTCAACATCCGGCATCGATGACACATGCCGCCATGAGCAAAGAAGCCCGTGAAGAAGCCGGTATTACCGATGAACTGGTTCGTTTTGCCGTAGGCATAGAAAATGTAGAAGATATTATTGCTGATTTAGACCAAGCTTTGGCTAAAATTTAATGAGTTATATTTATAGCGGCATCAAAATGATTTAAAATCCTGCTTTATGCAGGATTTATTTTTAGGTTATAAGTTCGAAATAGTCTTTATGCTTTATTGACCAATCTTTAGACATCTATTTTTTGGAAAATGAATATATAAAATAAATTGATGCTATTATAAATTTTTATTATTAAAATCAATATTTCAAAGTATTTCTAATGTTATCTTTGTTACATAAAATATGTCATATGATATCAGAAATAATACAAGTAATAGGTTTTAAGTACATCGTAAAAGATGCGGAAACAAGTGAAATATATGAAAATACTTATGGTCATAAACCCATTGAATTCATGACCGGACAAAATCAGATTTTACCGGCTTTAGAAAATGAGATTTTAAAAATTCCGGTAGGAGAAGAACGAAAAGTATATTTAGAACAGCCCTATGGACCTTATGATACCAATGCAATTATAAATGTACCCCGCTCACAAGTTGGCAATATTTCACTTGAAAAAAATATGATTTTATATGCCAAAGGACCCCATGGTGAAACCATACAAGTAACAGTTTTAGATTTTGACGATCAAACTGTCCAAATAGATCACAATCATCCTATGGCAGGCAAAAATTTAATTTTCAAAACCAAAGTTGTCAAAATAAGACCGGCTACTCAAGAAGAACTGTCTCACGGGCATTTGCATACCGATGAGCATAGTTGCGGATGTGGATCAGGCTGTGGTTGTCACTAAAAAGGATTTTCTCAGATACTAATCTCACAATTAGTTGTTTTTCCATACAAAAAAGCTTTACCGGAATAATTTGGTAAAGCTTTTTTCATTTATAAAACTCAAAATGTTTATCGTTGCACTTTTAATTTCTTCAAAGTTTCACCAAGCTTTACAAAATATATGCCGGATGATAAATTTTTTACAGAAAAAGACAATTTATGATGAGTCATATTATAAGCTTTCAAAAATTTGCCGTTAATATCGTACAATTCGACACGATTACCTGATTTTTTTGTTTGAATATTTACCAAATCAGAAACCGGATTAGGGAAGATTTTAAAATCAACTTGTTTAGCGTCATCAACACTGTTAACAGTAGCCCAGGTAGTTGTAAACAAGCCACGACCATGTGTACCGGCAACAACTTTTAAGTTATTCGGATTGATGTCAAGCATATCAACACGTACATGAGGCAAACTATTATTC
>WFZY01000280.1 GCA_015489265.1 Flavobacteriaceae bacterium
ACTTTTCACTGCTTCATAGATTGTAATGCTCTTTTATGTTTGTTGCTACTTCAAATTTTACACCTGCTTACGATTTGAGGAATTGAGGATTTATTATTGCTTCAAAGTTTACTTTGTTTATTGATGATGATTTCTAATTCATATGATATTTCTGCATTTAATTTGAGGAATTGGAAAAATTATGGCTCTATATCGATTTAGGTGGGTAATATATAATATCTTAAATAATAATGACCCCTTTGGGGTTTTAATGATTCTGTTTTTATGGTTTATTACAATAATATCAGCCTTTCGGGCTTCATATATAAAGAACCCCGAAGGGGTGATATATTTATAGTAAATTTATGACATTAAAAACATAAACCCCGTAGGGGTGAAATTATTTGAAAAGACAATCAATGCGATTTGATTCTTGAGCTTAATTTATTATTACCCACACAAAACAATATAGCCCCAAAATTATTAAGTTATAATTATCCATTTTCAATTCTCAATTGACATATTTGATATATGTATTTGATTATCCAGCTTCTATCCCTACAATTATCATCGAGATGTCGTTGCGCTCTGCTTTCAACTATTATATTAGTACCAGCCCCGTTTAATCATTTTAAACAAGCCATTGATGTCCATAGTAAAAACCATTCTGATTTTTGAGGCATAATGCGGTTTTGCCGTTTCCCAACCATGCTTGGAATACAGCGGAAAAAATATTTCAAAATAATCTTGTACCAGGTTGATTCGTAAGCCCGAATCGTAATAAAAACGTAAGGGCTGCCTATTGCGTTTTAGCCAAGCCCAATCACCATATAGGTTAAACCAACGCCATATCCCGATATTGACATTGTTGCTAATCAAATAATCATTGGCAAATTGGTCATCAAAAAAACTTTTAAAACCGCCTTCCGCCCAAATAAATTGTTGATGAAAAATACCACTCGATTCAGAGCGCCCGTAATAGTGGTACTGAAACAAATAATCGGTCGGACGGTCTAATGCAAATGAAAAATAATCGGTTTGTGTACGATTGTAAAGGAATTTTCCGGCAAATATTCTAAAATCCCATTGCCGGTTTTTATCGGATAAAAAACGGTAGCGTAGCATTAATGACAACTTACCGAAACGTTTGGCAAATTGCATATCGGCTTTGTAAAAAAAATCTTTGATGACATTAACTCTATATCTTGAAAGTCGCAAATCAAGAACCCCGTACTGCTCGGTTTCATCGGGTTTCGCACCTAACGGGTCTTTATCTATGTACATATATTGCAAAGCAAGATTGTAGCCCTTACGATTTCGTAAATAAGGATCTCTGAATTTTAATTCAATATGCGGATTGTATCGTCTGTAAACCAAATCATGATTGTAATGAAAATATTTGAAACCGAAACCATATGCCAAAGCAAACGGCTTATCCGACTTAAAATACTGAATATTATTCAATGAAATACTTCCGGTTAAAGTCCGGCTCTTGAAACCGTAACTTGGTGTTATAACATATTTAAAATGGTTAAACAACAAGCTTTCATTAAAGATTTGCGTACCCGCAATAATACCGTCATAATAATTGTACTCAAAAAACGGATTGACAAAAACCTGCGTACGCAACGGATTGTCAAAATCTTGAAAAGGTCTGATTTGCAAGGGTTTATTTAACAAGTGAAAACCCGGACGTTTATAATTATTATTAAATTGATATTCGGGATAATCGTTAAAATAATTAAAACCCGCAAAATCGTAGTGCCGGTTTTTTAAACCAATCAAAGTGTCATTTTTAAATAATGCTACTGATTTTTGCAAAATAATGCTGTCATCTTTGATACCATAAAGCGTCAAAGGCAACAAATTATGATTTTTATTCTTGATTTTCAAATAAATAGAATCATTTTTCGTGATAATCTTTTGCAGTTTATAATCGTATTTTTCTCGTGTATTGATATAAGCATTAAACCATTTTGCATCCTTTTTCGCTACAATATTTTTAAAAAAATCAGTTGGCGTGACTTGTTTTGCAATAGCTTGTCGGTAAAAACCTTTTATATTTTTATCAAAATTATCCGGCTGCCTATCTCGTAGCATTTTAAAGCCCAATGCCGTTTTGTAGGGCATGGTTACATTACGATTGTAGTTGGTCAATGAATCCAGCGTTGTCCGTAGTGCTTGGTCTTTATTGATTCGTGCGACGTTCAAATATAACCAAGGATATTTCTCGGACATTTTGACTTGCGAAGCATAAAAAAACCGGGCTAATTTGTATTGCGACAATTTTCCCATTAAAGGCATGCCGGGATAAAACCTGTTCAAATATTCATATTCCCAATAAGCCGCCAAACCATCTTGCAACCATGGTGTTAGGCGTCTGTCGGTCTGCATGGCTAAAGTATATTTGAAAGCAATTTGATGTAAAACGGAAAATTCCCAAACAAAACTGCGCCCATACGGATTGAGTATATTGGGTAGTAAATCAAAGCCATACACTTTATGATTTTTAAAATCGGCAGCAGAAATTAACATTTTTTTCTCGGGAAATTTCCCTGCTTTCTGTTTCAAAAATTTTAGTATTTTATGAATTAACAAAGTTCTATCAATATCTGTAAGTGTATGATTTTTTGGCAATATCAATTCCGTTTTTTCAAATTTGTATGATTCGTAGGGCCGGGAAGTCACTAAAATAACCGGGTGTTTAACTTTACCCGATAATTGTTGCACAGCCACCAAATCCAAATTGCTATAAACTTGTTTGTCTTTTGGAAAATTTTGTAACCTGATTTGAAAGTGGGTCGGAAATACCGGATAATTATCGATATTTTTATCCGAATAGGTTTGATAAGAATATGGTACCGGCTGAAAATAGAAGTTTTTCAATAGAATATTAGCTTGCTTATCGATACCAAAACCGGTAAATTTAGCGTTCGGTAATTTTATAACATATTTAATCTTAAGTGCTATGCTATCGCCGGCTTGTAATGCTTTTGCTAATGTCAATTGATATACATCCGCCTTCAAATGATGTAATTTATGAAGTACATCAATGCCGTCAACCCTTACTGTTTTAAGCTGCACTTCTCCCCTGTTCTTCCGGTTGGCAAAGTGAAAATTCAGATTATAATTCTCGATAATAGCTTGTGCCAAACCGGTATGTTTGTTGGCATAAGCATTTGCCCAATTCAATAAAATCAATTGCGTTACAGCTTTATGGTTTTTATTCTCAATAACAGTTTGCTGGGTTATGTCTAGTGTATGCGTCACCGTATCATTTACGATAGTTATTTGATGATTTTTTACCAAAATTTGTCCTTGAACGACTCCCAAGCAACTCAAAAACCATAAACCGGCGATAATATGTTTAATCTGTTTTGACAAATTTTATAATCTGTTGATTTTTATCGGTTTGCAAATATAAATAATACATTCCGGAAGCCCAACCCGACACATTGACGGCATCACCTGTGGCATAATGTTTTTGTTGTAACATCAATTGACCGGTAGTATTATATATCATAACATTTAAAGCTTGCTTTTCTCCCGATAAAATATGCAGATTATTATGAATCAGGTTTCCTTCTGCCAGTGTAAATTCTGTAGTAGCCGGCAAATCTTTAATATCTAAAGCAACCGGCGTCTCCAAGCGCAAAACAACCGGTAAATGGTCACTCATATTGTACAAATGTTGACGCAAGGTAGCATCATACATACTGCCTTGACAATCCGGGTTGTTGATAGCTTTGTTAAAGCAAGTGCCATTGTTACCATAAGCAGCATACGAACCGGATACATAATGCAAAACCGGACTATTGATTAAGTTATCGGATAGCAAGATAAAATCAAACCGGTCATCCAGACCGCCACCTACAAAGTTATTTTCAGAAACTGAATGCGTCGATTGGGTATCTAAATCTTTAAAATTGATATTGTTATGCCAGTCACCCTCACGGTTAACCGGATCATGAAACACCACGGCATTATTTGGGTTCATCAAGTCTTGGTAAGCCGCTTCGTTAGCATTATAAAGATTAAAATCACCGGCAAAAACCACAAAATGTCCGGTAGGAATATTGTGTAAATCATTAATCAACACATTGACCATATCATCACGTATTTGGGGATCATTGTTATAATTTCCGGCTTTTAAGTGCCCTACATACACATCGAGATATAATGCGTCGCTTGGCGAAGCGGTTCTCAATTTGAGCGTATAATGGTTAATATCTCTAATATAAGTGACCAGATATGTTTCGTTGACCAATTCAAATTTGTGTTTGTTGAAATATATCATTTGTTGCAAATGGTAACTGCCTGAATGATTGTAAGTGAAATAAGAACTGTCATAATTTTGCGTACCCAAACAGTAATTTAAAATTTCATCAGCACCGGTAGCATCTTCCACCTCGCAAGCCATAAAAATATCGGGGTGGTATGTGTTTAAAATATATCGCAATTCATCTTTTCTATCGGTTCCGGTGGCAGATGGGTAACCTAACAGATTGTAACTCATTAATTTAAGTTGGGTTTGTGCATCTACTTTAAAGACTAATAACAAAACCCAAAATAAGTATAAATAAATTTTCATTTGTTTGTTTGTTTGTTTGCTCGTTTGTTTGTTGGTATGGTTAATTAAGAAAAAGAAAAAAATCCGGACATTAGGCGATTTCGAATAAAAATGAGAAGCCGCACTTTAAAAATTCGGACTCAAATGTCGTTTTTTATAGAAATCGACAATAATTTTAACGACTTCATCAACATCATCGGTCAAATGGATTAAATCTAAATCTTTAGGACTGATATATTGATACTCATCGCGTAATTTAGTTTTGATCCAATCAATCAAGCCACCCCAAAATTTTGTATCAAATAGAATAACCGGAAATTTTTCAATTTTTTTGGTTTGTATCAAAGTCAAAGCTTCAAATAATTCATCGAGTGTACCAAATCCGCCGGGCATCACGACAAATGCCTGTGCATATTTGACAAACATCACTTTTCGGACGAAAAAATACTTAAAATCTACCAATTTATCCGGATCAATATACGGATTGGCTTCTTGCTCAAATGGTAAAACTATATTTAATCCGGCAGAAGCGCCATGACCTTTTTGGGCGCCTTTATTTGCCGCTTCCATAATACCGGGACCACCGCCCGTGATAATTCCAAATCCTTCTTTTGCCAATTTTTTGGCTATTTTTTGGGCTAATTTATAGTGTTCCGCATCTTTTTTAGTTCGGGCAGAACCAAAAATTGTGACCGAAGGACCTATTTTATTCATTTTTTCAAAACCTTCGACAAATTCGGACATCACTTTAAAAATCTGCCATGAATCATTGGTCTTAATACTATTCCAATCTTTTTGTTTTCTCTTTGCTATCATAATCTTTCATTTTTAAACGAACTGCTAATTTAGATTTTTTTTTGATGTCTGCCGGAAATTGCATGTTAAAATTGCATCAAAAAACCACCGGTAATGGTGGAATTTGAGTAAATGATATTTAATTGTGCTATAGAAAATACTTTATTCTTTAAAGCTTTTTATTGCTTCAAACAAATTTCTGAATATAATTTGAGGAAATGAGGAGTTAAAATTAGTTTTCATTTCAACTAACTACCCCACCAGATTATTTCCGGAAAAAACTATAATTATATCTTTAAATCTTGCAATATTAACCTGTCAAACAGACACATTAGTTTATAAAGCTTCAATCTTATCCAACATTTTTTTTACGGATTGGTTAATTTCTTCATCTAAATTTTTAAAATAAGTTTTCTTGTTTTCTGCTTTTCGTCCGGCATTTATTTTCTTATAAAAATCTTCATAAGCAGTTACTGCTTCGTCGATAATTGATTCAACCTTATCATCATCTACATCCGGTTTTAAAAGCTGTTTATAATTGGCTTCATATATCACCTCGCCGAAAATATAATTAATGTCTTTTTTTAAATTTTTTATACTTGCCATAATCTTTTGTTTTTTAATTACAAAGGCAAATTTACAGAAAAAATATGAGTTTGTAAGTGATTTTCATTAGTTTAATATTGAAAAACACACCCTATATCTTACAAAATTTCCTTACTTCGTCAATTTATATATAATTAGCAATAATGAGAATATTAATAAAAAAAATCAACCTTTTTCATGGATTTACAAATTATATTCTAAAAAATCATTTTAGCATTTTCGGTGAATACCTTATCTTTGCATTTATGGATTACCCTTCAAAATTACTGACTGAAATTGTGGACGAAATAGCCAAGCTGCCCGGTATCGGAAAACGGACGGCTTTGCGTTTGGCATTGCATTTATTAAAACAGCCGGTTGAGCAAAGTGAGAATTTATCGCAATCTATTACTAAGTTTCGCAAAGAGGTCAAGCATTGTAAAGTTTGTCACAACATATCAGACAAACCGGTTTGTGACATTTGCAGTGATCAATCTCGGCAACAAAATTTGGTTTGTGTGGTTGAAGATGTGCGTGATGTTATGGCTATTGAAAGTACCGGCGAATACCGAGGCGTCTATCATGTTCTAGGCGGGCTGATCTCGCCTATTGACGGCATAGGACCTTCAGACTTAACCATTGACAAGCTTCTAAAACGTCTTGAAAATCAAACTATTGATGAAATTGTTTTAGCATTGAGTGCCACCGTGGACGGCGATACAACTAATTTTTATCTGTATCGAAAAATTTCGGAATTAGCCGTTCCGCCTAAAATCTCAACCATCGCACGTGGTATTGGTGTCGGAGAAGAATTGGAATACGCCGACGAAGTTACTTTGGCACGCAGTATTACAAACAGGGTACCCTTTGAAAAATCCATTAAACAAAACGGTTAAACTGACAAAATTTCAGGTTTCTTACAGGTATGATTCTTGTAAGTTTCATAATTTAAAAAAAGAAATGATTTATGGCAAAAGATATAAAAGTCGTTAATGAACAAGCATTGTTTGACATGCTCAATGATGAAGCGGAACTCATTCCTTTATTGAGTCCCGAAGATGAAAAAAAACTTCAAGATATAAAAGTCCCCGACGAGCTGGCTATATTAACTTTACGTAATAATATTTTACTACCGGGAGTGGTTATTCCTATTTCGGTTGGACGCGACCAATCCATTCAATTGATTGAAGATGTCAATAAAAACGGTAAAATATTGGGTGTGGTTGCGCAAACCAATCCTGAAATAGAAATACCAAAGTCCGGCGATATTTTTAACATTGGTACAGTTGCCGACATCAAACGCATTATCAAAATGCCCGACGGTAATTTGACGGTCATTATACAAGGCATTAAGCGTTTTCGTATCGAATCCATTACACAAGAAGAACCCTATATCAAGGCAAAAATAAAAACCCTACCTGATGTCAATCCGCAGATAACCAAAGAGTTAACTGCTATAGTCGATTCTATTAAAGAATTAGCCATCAAAGCCATAAAACTCAATCAAAATATACCGAGTGAAGCTACTTTTGCCATTGAAAATATTGAAAGTCCTGTCTTTTTGGTCAATTTTATCACGTCTAACCTCGAAACCGAAGTTTCTAAAAAACAAGCATTGCTTGAAACTGACGATTTTACCGAAAGAGCATTAGGACTCATCAAATTGTTAGATGAAGAGGTCCAACGTTTGGAACTGAAAAACGACATTAAAAACAAAACCCGAAAGGTCCTCGACAAGCAAAGTCGCGAATATTTTTTGCATCAAGAGATGCGTACCATTCAAGAAGAATTGGGCGACATTGGTCCGATTCAAGAAATTGAAGAACTCAAAAAGAAAGCCGAAACCAAAAAATGGAAACCGGAAGTCAAAAAGCATTTTGATAAGGAATTGATACGCCTAAAACGCATGAATCCACAAGCGCCCGATTTTAGCATTCAGCGCAATTATTTAGAATTAATGCTCGATTTGCCTTGGGATGAATTGTCTGAAGATGAAATCGATCTAAAATATGCCCGTGAAATTTTAGACCGTGACCATTTTGGTTTGGAAGATGTCAAAAAACGCATCATAGAATATCTGGCGGTTTTAAAAAT
>WFZY01000281.1 GCA_015489265.1 Flavobacteriaceae bacterium
ATATTGCCTATTTTTACAGTCAAGCTAAAACCACTTGGCTGGTAACCTTTTCCGGCGAAGAATTTATATATGACCAAGCGCTTGAACAGCTTGAAAAACAACTCAATCCCGA
Organism: Flavobacteriaceae bacterium; assembly: GCA_015489265.1. GTDB lineage: Bacteria > Bacteroidota > Bacteroidia > Flavobacteriales > Flavobacteriaceae > WGBX01. The sequence goes on from WFZY01000281.1 coordinate 113, forward strand.
AGATTTTTTCCGCATCAACCGGCAATTTATAGTCTCAACAAAAACCATAAAAGACATTGTTCAATACACTAATAGCCGGTTGAAAATCATTCTGCAACCCAAAACGCAAACCGATGTCATCGTTGCCCGCGAACGCGTAAAAGATTTTAAAAACTGGTTGAAATTTTAATTCGTCGAAGCTATCAATTGCATTAGACACTTTCCCCGTAATTATCCGACTTTACAAAAAACTGACCAACAGCAGACGGTTTTTTATAATTTTTTTCTAAATTTGATATTATTTTATCAACCATAAAACGATTTCATTATGAAAAACCTAACCGACGCTCAAAAATTCTTAAAACTTCGCAATGATTTACAACAAGTTACTTCATATGAAGACGCCCTAAAAATCTTTCAATGGCCTACTATGTCCAAGTTTAATTGGGCAACCGAGTATTTTGACGAAATGGCAAAAAATAATGACAAAACCGCTTTAATTTATGCCGATACCGATGGCAATGAGCGAAAAGTAAGTTTTGAACAAATGCGGCAACGTTCCAATCAAGTGGCTAACTTTTTACAGGCAAAAGGTTTTAAAAAAGGCGACCGCGTCTTAATTATGATGGATACGTCGGTAGAAATTTTTGAATTGTTTTTAGGTATTATGAAACTCGGTGGCACCATTATTCCGGCTTCTACCTTGCTCTCACCTGATGACATCAGTGACCGGATTAAGCGCGGTAACATCAGTTTTGTGATTGCCCATCATAAATTTATAGAACGTATAGACCAAGCCGGCGAGATACTCAAAGGTTTAAAAGCCCTGATTAATGTGCCGCATATCACCATTCCGCGCGAAGCAGAAACTTATAAAGATTCCCAGTGGATTAAGTACGAAGAAACTGAAAATTACGAAACGGAATTTATACCGGATTTTATCACTTTTACGACAGACACTCTGTTTATGTTTTTTACTTCCGGAACAACTTCTCAACCTAAATTAGTCATTCATCCTTATCATTATCCGGTTGGACATTTAACCACCATGTATTGGCTTGATTTACAACAAGATGATGTACATTATAATATCAGTTCACCGGGCTGGGCAAAATTTGCCTGGAGTAGTTTTATGGCACCTTGGAATGCCGGCGCAACCATTTTTACCTTCCATTACACCGCTTTTGATCCGGAAAAAACTTTGCAAATGATTGAAAAACATCAAATTACCAGTCTTTGTGCCCCGTTAAGCGTTTGGAAATTATTCGTTCTAAAAGATTTTGAAAAATATAATTTTAATCTCAAAAAAATAGTCAGTGCCGGAGAACCGCTCAATCCGGAAATCACCAGAAAAGTAGAACAAATTACCGGCTTACAATTAAGAGAAGGTTACGGGCAAACCGAAACCACCGCGTTGATTTTTACCCCGAAAGGCATGCAAGTACCTGCGGGTTCTATGGGAAAAGCATCACCGGGCTACGAAATTAAAGTCATGGACGGCAAACTTGATGAAGTCCCGACCGGTAAAGACGGTCAATTAGCCGTCAGAACCTATCCTTATCGTCCGTTGGGCTTACTTAAGGGTTATGATGATGAAGATAAAAATATGGAAATTTTCAAAGGCAGTTGGTATTTAACCGGTGATACGGCTTATCAAGACGAAAACGGTTTCTTTTTCTTTATCGGTCGTTCTGACGATGTGTTTAAAAGTTTGGATTACCGTATCAGCCCTTTTGAAGTGGAAAGCGAAATTATGGAACACGAAGCCGTATTGGAAGTCGGTGTGATTCCGACCATTGACCATTTGGAACGCATCGTCCCCAAAGCATTTATCGTCTTAAAACCCGGTTATGATAAAAATGAAGCGACTGCTTTAGCGCTTTTCAAATTTATCAGAAGCCGGATGGCACCTTACAAGCGACCACGCTCTATTGAGTTTATGGAAGCTTTTCCTAAAACCATCAGCTCTAAAGTCATGCGCAAAGATTTGAGAAAGTATGATGAAGAGCTCAAAAACATGGAAATCCGTGGCAAATATGAATTTTTGGAACTGGACTTTGCCGACGAATTAAATCTGCGTAAAAGAAAATAATTTAAAACCATTATGAAAAAAAAATTAAGTTTAATTCTTATCTTCTTAAGTCATTTTATCTTTGCCCAAACCCAAGTGTCCGGCAACCAATCGGGCACTTGGTCATTGAGCCATTCACCCTATCAAGTAACCGGTAACATAACCATTCCTGCCGGACAAATTTTAAATATTGAAGCCGGTGTACAAGTGGTGTTTCAAGGTTATTATCGCATTTATATTAACGGCAAAATTGTTGCTAACGGAACCGAAAACAATCCGATTGTATTTACACCTACCGACCAAACTACCGGTTGGGGCGGCATCCGTTTAGACGGCACACCGGACATCAGCGAATTTCATTATTGCAAATTTGAATATGGCAAAACCAGTGCTACCGGCAATTATCCGGATATGCACGGCGGTGCAGTTGTGATAAAAGATGCCGATGCGCAATTTTATAACTGTATTTTCTCACACAACGATGCCTCCGGCGATGATGATGGTATGGGCGGAGCGGTTTATACCATGAATTCCGGCGACACCAATCAAACTTTGACCAAATTTATAGATTGTTTGTTTGAATACAACCACGCCTATGGTGAAGGCGGTGCCATCAAATTTACCAATGATGGCAATTCGGAAGTTACCCGCTGTCAATTTGTAGGAAATACCAGTAATTACGGTGGCGGAGCTATTATGTTTTATACGGTGGATAATATACATTTGACCCAATGCTTATTTTACATGAACAGCACTGCTAATTCGGGCGGCGGCGCACTAAAAAGTCTGAATCCGCAAAATAGTTTAACCATTGCTAATTGTACATTTGCCAACAATACCGCTAATGGTGCCGGCGAAGGTGGTGCAGCCGATTTTGATTACGCCGATGTGGCTATTGTCAATAGTATTTTTTATGGTAACAACCAAACCTATGGCAAGGATATTAATGTCGGTCAAAACACAACAGTAGATATTACCTATTCGGACGTTGATATGCCCGACTATGCTACCGGTAGTCATAATTTGAATAATGTCAATCCGCTTTTTATAAATGCTTCACAAGGCGATTTGCATCTACAATCCGGTTCACCCTGCATTGACACCGGTATTGACATCGGACTGCCTTATAATGGCATCGCACCGGATATGGGATGTTATGAATATGGCAATGCCGGCATCCATGCTTTGTCGGAAACAGGAATAATTATTTTCCCGAATCCTGTTCAAAATCAACTATTTATAAAACAAGAAAAGCCACAAAACATCAAGGTCCAATTAATAGATCATACCGGTAGAGATATTTTAAATTTGCAATCCGGTCAACCTCTTATTCCTATTCAATTAGATAATTTAGCTTCCGGGATGTATCAGATTTTAATAAAAATGCAAGACCGCTTATATTTGCAAAAAATTATAATCCGGTAATTTATGAATTGCAAACATTATAAAATTAAAGTTGAAGGAAAAGTTCAAGGCGTTTGGTTTAGAAAACACACACAAGATAAAGCACAAAGCTTACATCTTAAAGGTTTTGTACGCAACGAATCCGATGGCACTGTTTATGTAGAAGTGGAAACGGATGATGAAACAAAGCTCAATGAATTTATTCAATGGCTTCACCAAGGATCACCACTTTCTAAAGTTGAAAACGTTGATGTTTTGGAAGAAAAATCCTGTCAAAATTTTGATGATTTTGTGATTCAGCGGTAACATCATAAAAATTACCGCTCAAATAATTTCATATTCCCAAAAAAAAATGTAATTTTGCAAGCTGAAAATGATGAAGATGAAGGCATTGAAATCGTATGATATAAAATTCAGTGGTCTGAAAAACGGTAAACACCAATACCGGTTTCATTTAGACCAAGAATTTTTCAAGCTGTTTGATAACGATGAATTTGACCGGTGTGATATTGACATAGTGATAGATCTTGATAAAAGTGATCAGCTTTTAGAATTTAGCATTTACCACAAAGGCACCCTTGAAGTCCCCTGTGATATCAGCGGCGAGATGTTTGACCAAGAGATTAAAGGTAATTTAAATTTTATTGTCAAATTTAGTGATACTTATAATGATGACCGTGACGATTTAATTTTCATTCCATACCATTCTCACTTGTTTAACATCGCACAGCAAATTTACGAATCGGTTGTTTTAAGTGTCCCCGGCAAACGGATTCATCCGGACATTGCTTCGGGTAAAAAGAAAGCCGAAAATGCTAAATACATCATCAACTATGACGAGTATCAAACATCTGTAGAACAAGAAGTAGATAATAATCAAACCATAGATCCGCGTTGGGCGGCATTAAAAAAAATATTAACAGATAAAAAGCAATAAAGATGGCACATCCTAAGAGAAAAATATCCAAACAAAGAGGCCGTAAAAGAAGAACGCATTACAAAATTGATATGCCTCAAATAGCAATTGATGCAACTACCGGTGAAGCACATTTATATCACAGAGCACACTGGCATGAAGGAAAATTATATTACAAAGGAAAAGTTGTAATTGACCCTGAGCAAGAAGAAGCTTAAAAATCACAAAAAAACTGTTAAAAACGCCATTTTATTTCAATAAATGGCGTTTTTTCTATTTTTAAACAAAAAACAGTTTTTTTTTGTGATTTTTTTTCTATTTTGCTCGTTAAAACAATCAAATAACTAACTAAAATTTTTTAATATGGACATTAAAGAAGTACAAAACCTCATAAAATTTGTCGCCAAATCCGGTGTCAGTGAAGTTAAAATCGAAAACAAAGATTTTAAACTAACCATTAAAAACAAACCCGAATATGTAACCTCTGCCCCTGTAGCTACAACCGTAGCAGCTATTCCGGCAAGTATCCCGCCTGCTGCAGTACCTGCTGCAACTGTACCGGCTACTCCGGCTGCAGAAGTTCCTAAAAATGAAATAGATGAATCTAAATACATTACTATCAAAGCACCTATAATCGGTACTTTTTATCGCAAACCTTCACCGGACAAGCCACCTTATGTTGAAGTAGGTGACACAATCAAAGAAGGTGATGTCGTTTGTATAATTGAAGCAATGAAGCTCTTTAATGAAATTGAATCGGAAGTTTCCGGTAAAATTGTAAAAGTTTTGGTTGACGATGCTACACCTGTCGAATTCGATCAACCTTTATTTTTAGTAGAGCCCATGTAGTAACCAAAATGTATTTATATGTTTAATAAAATATTAATTGCCAATCGTGGCGAAATAGCCCTGCGTATTATACGTACTTGTAAAGAAATGGGCATCAAAACCGTAGCAGTTTACTCAACAGCTGACGAAAACAGTTTACATGTCAGATTTGCCGACGAAGCTGTTAAAATAGGACCACCCGCCAGTAGCGAATCTTACCTGAATATTCCCGGTATTATTGCAGCAGCAGAAATTACCAATGCCGATGCCATCCATCCCGGATACGGATTTTTGGCAGAAAATGCCAAGTTTGCCAAACTCTGTGAAGATCATAATTTGAAATTTATAGGTCCTACCCCTGAGATGATTAATCAAATGGGGGACAAAGCCACGGCTAAAAAAACCATGATTGCTGCCGGTGTCCCGACAGTTCCCGGTTCTAAAGGTCTTCTCGAATCTTATGAAGAAGCCGAAAAACTCGCCGATGAAATCGGCTATCCGGTGATGCTTAAAGCAACTGCCGGCGGTGGCGGTAAAGGTATGAGAGCCGTTTGGAAAAAAGAAGACCTCAAAAAAGCTTGGGATGATGCCCGTCAAGAATCTAAAGCGGCATTTGGTAATGATGGTATGTATCTGGAAAAACTGATTGAAGAACCACGCCATATCGAAATACAAATCATCGGTGACCAGTACGGCAAAGCGGCTCATCTCTCTGAACGGGATTGTTCCATTCAAAGACGGCATCAAAAATTGATAGAAGAAACGCCTTCACCTTTTATGACCGATGAATTAAGAGAAAAAATGGGGGAAGCTGCCGTAAAAGCTGCAGAAAGTATCAGTTATGAAGGGGTTGGAACGGTTGAGTTTTTGGTTGACAAACACCGTAACTTCTACTTTATGGAAATGAATACCCGTATTCAGGTCGAACATCCGATTACCGAACAAGTGATTGATTATGATTTAATCAGAGAACAAATTAAAGTCGCTGCAGGGGTACCTATCTTAGGTAAAAATTATGTTCCGAAGTTGCATTCCATAGAATGCCGTATCAATGCAGAAGACCCCTATAACGATTTTCGTCCCTCTCCGGGGGTTATCAAAACTTTTCATGCACCGGGGGGACATGGCGTTCGTCTTGATACGCATGCCTATCAAGGTTATGTGATACCACCTTATTACGATTC
>WFZY01000282.1 GCA_015489265.1 Flavobacteriaceae bacterium
TCAGCTACTTGTTCGTCATAAGCTTTGATTTGTTCTGCATAAACACCGGTTGTTACGCCACGAATGGCAGCTACTACTTGCAACTGCGAGGTTCCTTCGTAAATAGACGTAATGCGCGCATCACGATAAATACGTTCAATAGGAAAATCTTTCATAAATCCGGTGCCACCGTGAATTTGAAGTGCATCGTAAGCTACTTTGTTAGACATTTCGCTACCCATTAATTTGATCAATGGCGTAAATACATTTGCCAATTTGCCGTAATGTTTCATTGCCGGTCGGTCTTCTTTTGCTAATCGACCTTCATTTTTGGCTTCTTCCAATGCTTTAACCAAATCGACAAAACGTGCGGTTTCATAAAGCAAGGCACGATGGGCATCTATCAGCACTTTCATATTAGTAATCATCTCATACACAGCCGGAAACTGAATAATCGGGCTGCCAAATTGGGTACGTTCGTGAGCATATTTTACGGCTTCGCGGTAGGCGGCTTCGGCAATCCCAACAGACTGCGCGCCCACACCCAAACGGGCGGAATTCATCAAGGACATGACATATTTTATCAAACCGAATTTTTCACGTCCGACCAATTCAGCGGGGGCATTTTTAAACACCAATTCGGTTGTAGGTGACCCCTTGATCCCCAATTTATGTTCTAAGTGTCGTACTTCTACGGCTTTGTTTTTGCGGTCGTATAAAAACATTGACAAGCCACGTGCATCTGATGTGCCATCCACCGAACGTGCCAATACTAATGAAATATCAGCATCGCCATTGGTAATAAAGCGTTTCACGCCGTTAAGACGCCATATTTTATTTTCTTCGTCGTAAGTTGCTTTTAGTTGTACAGATTGCAAATCGGAACCGGCATCGGGCTCGGTTAAGACCATGGCTGCCGTATCGCCTTTTTCGTTAAAACGGGGTAAGTATTTTTCTTTTTGTTCTTCGGAACCAAACTCATATATGGTTTCTGCACAATCTTGCAACCCCCAAATATTGGCAAAACCGGCATCGCCGCGAGCAATCATTTCGCCTGCCATTATATAGGGTATAATCGGAAAATTCAATCCGGCATATTTACGGGGCAAACTCATACCTATCAATCCGGCTTTATATAGTGCCTGATAGTTTTCGGTAGTGCCTTTGGCATAAACCACTTCATTGTTTACAATTTTGGGTCCTTCTTCGTCAACGGATTCGGCATTTCCGGCTATAGTGGTGGCACAAATTTCACCTACAATTTCAAGGACTTTATCATACGAATCCAAAGCATCTTCAAAATTGAAAGGGGCATAATCATATTCTTTGGCTTCGGTATAGTTTTTTTCTTTCAGTTCAACAATCTTTTGCATCAACGGATGCGATAATTGAAATTTATAATCGGGGGTATCTTTATAAAAGTTATCCATTGTCGTCGAGTTTATTTAGTATTCTTTTTATAGGCATTAATCATCTTGGGAATGACATCGTTTAAATCGCCCACTATAACATAATCTGCAATTTCATTGATAGGGGCGTTGGGGTCGGTATTGATAGAAATAATCATTGCCGAATTTTGCATACCGGCTGTATGTTGTACGGCACCGGAAATACCTGCGGCTATGTACAATTTAGGACGAACAGTTACACCGGTTTGCCCGATTTGCCGGTCGTGACTGATATAGCCGGCATCGACAGCGGCACGTGAGCCACCAACTTCTCCGCCAAGCACTTCGGCAAGTTCAAACAATTGTGCAAAGTTTTCTTTGGAACCCACACCGTAACCACCGGCAACAATGATCGGCGCTTCCTTAAGATTGACGCCGGATGCTTCCATTTCACGTTTGATGATTTTCACGACAAAGTCACTATCGGACAGAATTTCATCTACAGAAATAGGTATAATTTCCGCTTGGTAATTTTCATCAAAAATTTCATTTTTCATCACACCTTCACGCACGGTTGCCATCTGTGGGTGCATTTCCCAGTTGATAATGTTTGCCATAATACTACCACCGAAAGCCGGTCGAATGGCATATAACAAATTATCATAAGTTTTCTTTTCTTTGGGGACATAGTGACTGCCGATATCCAAAATGGTGGTATCTGCTGTCAAGCCGCAACCTACAGCTGAAGCAATACGGGGTGCCAAATCACGACCGGTTGCCGTAGCACCCAGCAACACGATTTGGGGATCTTCTTTTTTCAATATATGTGTAGCCAATGCAGCATGCGGCAAAGTGGTATATGGTTCTAAACGCGTATCGTCGGCTACAAATATTCTATCCACACCATAAGGTGCAATTTGTTTATCTATGTTTTGTAAGCTTTTGCCAAAAACCATCGCTTCAAGTTCCACGCCTAGCTTCTCTGCCAATTTTTTTCCGGCAGATAATAATTCTTGACTGATACTCGCTATTTGTTGATTTTCGACTTCACAATATACTAATACGTTTTTCATTTTTATCGGTTAATCGGTTATTTGGTTATTTGATGATATGGTTAATTGGTTAGTCGATGTCAGATGTCATTCCGATAGAGCGAGGTACGAGCGATGAGGAATCTCAACTTAATCTCAAATTTTGGAATAATTCTTATTCACTTCCTCGTTTTATTATTTTAGATTTCTCGTCATCCCGGCTAGGGTCGGGATTCTGTCGAAATGACAATCGTACATTATTGCTTTCTTCAGAGAAAACTTTTAACTAGATATTATCCAATGGTATGGTGTTCTAACAATTCAAGAATCACACTTTCAACATCGGCATCCGAATCGGTTAATACTTTTGATTCTGTTGCCGTAAACACGACGTTTTCAATACTTTTTACCTTGGTAGGTGAGCCGGGTAAACCTATTTTGTTAGGATCGGCTTTGATGTCTTCTACGTTCCATTCTTCAATGGTCAAATAAGGGCGCTCTTGATGCAATTGTTTTAAGAAATCGTCGGCTTTTGCCATTTCGGTTTTACTGCGGGCGTATTTGTATTTCATCACCAATTTGGCTATAGGCATACGGGCTTCGGGGGCAGCCCCATGTACCGTCATCAATAATGGCATTGGCGCTTCAACTACTTCTATGCCTTTATCCAGCTTGCGTTTGACGGTTATCTTGTCATCAGTTATATCTAAAACTTCAATGGCATAGGTTACTTGCGGAATACCCAATTTTTCAGCTGTTTGCGGTCCTACTTGTGCCGTATCGCCGTCAATGGCTTGGCGGCCACCCATAACGATATCATAATCACCTATTTTTTTCAATGCTTGCGCAATAGCATAGCTGGTTGCCAAGGTATCCGAGCCACCAAAACGCCGGTCTGAAATCATAATGGCTTTGTCCGCACCGCGATACAACGAATCACGCATAATATCGGCAGCTTTGGGCGGTCCCATGGTCAAAACAGTTACTTGGCTACCGGGGACACGGTCTTTTAACGACAATGCCATTTCCAATGCGTGAAGGTCATCGGGATTAAAAATGGTAGGTATTTTGGCTCTATTGACGGTTCCGTCGGGCTTCATGGCATCGGAACCTAAATTTCTGGTGTCCGGAACTTGCTTGACCAAAACAACAATTTTCAGTGGTCTCATAGTGTTATTTATTTGATTATACTGGTTATCTGGTTAATTGGTTAATTGATGTCGGATATCCGACGTTAAATCTAAATTCTAATTTCTAAAATCTAATATTTATTTTTGGTTATTTTAATTTTTGATTACCAAATTTAAAATAAAACACGAGATAAAATCTGACTTTTTTCAGTTTTTGAATTGAATAAAATAGTCTTTGGTATTTTTTTAATATTTTAATTGTGTAATTCATATATTAGATTCTGAGAATAAAAAAAGCCCGAAATTAAATCGGGCTTTACATTATATATATTGATAAAAACTATTTTTTCTTATCTTTTTTGTGTTTTTTATGTTCTTTTTCGGCACTTTCATTAAACATTTGCATCACTTCGTCACTGATACCCATTTTAGAAAATCCGCCGTCGTGGAAGAGATTTTGAAGCGTTACTTTTTTAGTCAAATCAGAAAACAATGAAATGGTATAATCGGCACATTCTAAGGCAGTGGCATTACCTAACGGTGACATTTTTTCGGCATAGTTTAAAAAGCCGTCAAAGCCCTTAACACCGCTTCCGGCAGTCGTTGGTGTAGGGGATTGAGAAATAGTATTGACACGCACTTTAAAATCACGTCCGAAGAAATAACCGAAACTGCGTGCTACAGATTCCAAATAAGCTTTGTTATCTGCCATGTCGTTGTAGTCCGGAAAAACTCTTTGTGCAGCAATGTATGATAAGGCAACAATACTGCCCCATTCGTTCATGGCTTTTTTATTGTATAATACGTTCATCACTCTATGGAAAGATAAAGCCGAAACGTCCCAACCTATTTTGGTAAATTTGTAATCTTGGTCGGTATAATGGTAGCCGCGACGGACATTGACGGACATCCCGATAGAATGCAAAACAAAATCGATTTTACCACCTAATATTTTCATGGATTCATCTACCAAATGCTCTAAATCTTTCATAGAAGTGGCGTCGGCGGGAATTACTTGACTACCGGTTTTTTCGGCTAATTGGTTAATGGTTCCCATGCGTAAAGCAACCGGTGCGTTTGTTAAAACAAATTCTGCCCCTTCTTCGTGTGCCCGTTCAGCAACTTTCCAAGCAATAGAGTTGCTGTCTAGCGCTCCAAAAATAATACCTTTTTTACCTTTTAATAAATTGTAAGCCATATATGTATGTTATTTTTTGTTAATGGCGCAAATATACAGATTTTTTGGTAAGTGATTTTTTTTGAGGAAATGAGGATTTTTTGCTGCTTCGTAGATTGTTTTGTGCTTCTATGATTGTTTATTATTTCAAAGCTAATTTCTGCTTTTGATTTGAGGAAATGAGGAACGGAAAGAATATCGAACACCGATTAGCGATTTCAGATTTTTGGTTATTTGGTTAATTGATGATATGGTTATTTGATACCGCACTTCGTACTTTCTACTTTTTCGCTTGGCACTATATTGCTTTCCACTTTTTACTATTGCATTTCTCAATTTTTTATTCTCAATTATCAATCACACTTTTAATGATAAAAGCTTTAATTCATATTAGTTTTGACAAATTCATTTAATACCACAGCGGTTGCTGCTGCTGCATTTAAACTTTCTGCAATAGCACCGGCAGCTTTAGGGATATGAAGTCTGTGGGTCGTTAAACCGGCTATTTCGGGTTTGATACCGTTTCCTTCATTGCCGATTATCATAACGGCTTCTTTTGATAAACTGCTTTTATAGATGTTTTTACCGTCTAAAAATGTACCGTAAACCGGTAAGTTTATCTGTTTTAAAAAAGCTTCCAAATCGGTATAAATAACCGAAACATTTGCCAATGCACCCATGGTGGCTTGTACTACTTTGGGGTTGTAACAATCTACCGTATTTTCAGAACAAACGATTTGTCGTACCCCAAACCAATCTGCCGTACGGATAATGGTACCCAAATTACCGGGGTCTTGCAAATCGTCTAATGCCAAAATCAAACCGCTTGACGGTAGGGTACCGGTTGTTTGTATTTTAAAAACCGCCAAAGCATCTTTAGGATGTTGCAAGCTGCTGATTTGTTTCAATTGCTTGGTAGTAATGGCTTCTGTAATGCCGGTTTCAAATTTATTATCCGGCTGTTTGGCAGCATAAATTTTTTGTGGCAAATAGCCCGCCTTGATAAAATCTTGAATACTTTTCCAACCTTCCACAACAAAAACCCCATATTGTTTCCGGTATTTTTTTTGTTGTAATTGTTTGATATATTTGATGTCGGCTTTGGTTATAGGCATGGCTTTTGTGTTGAAAAGTTTAAAAAAATAGCATTATCATATGTCCCTAAAAAAAATTACTTTTGTAGGATTGGTAAATTTATGAAATTACTCACAAAAATATTACTATTTTTTTTATTGGGCTTGGTAACCGGTTCTTGCAATTTGTATCGCAAAATTCCCAAAGGGAAGCGCCTGTTAAGAAAAAATGTGGTTTATGTAGATCAGAAAAAAGAAACATCTGACAAGGTCAACAGTTTGATTGTTTTACAGCCCAATGCCTATCTTTTCGGTTATCCGTATTTAGCCGATTTGTATATGCTTGCCGACCAACATCCCAATCAAACCTTTTATCGTTGGGTTCAAAAACACCCCAAAACCTATCAATTTTTAGCCAAAACACTATCGCGAAAACAAATTATTCAATTGCAATATTATTACCGTGACATCAACAAAACCATTCAAAAGGTAGGAAAAGCGCCGGTTTTTATCGATACGAATAAAATTAAATTATCATCGGATTTATTGCGATATTACTATGTCAATCATGCTTATTTGGATGCCGAATCGGGTTATAAAATTGATACAATTAACCGGCACAAAGCCAAAGTTGTTTATCATATTACCAAAAACAAACCTTACATTATCAAAAAATATGAACAAAATATTCAATCGCCATACTTGGCAAAATTGTACCGGAAATACCGGAAAAAGAGTCCCATAAAACTTCTAAAACCTTACAATCGAGATGATTTTGTTCAAGAAAAAGCCAATTTGGTCACCTTATTTAGAAATAAAGGGGTTTATCATTTTCAGCCGTCTTATGTCAATTTCGATTTGGTTTATGATAGTGTTCCGCAAAAGCATTTGATTGATGCCTATTTGAATATTCCCGACCGGACGATAACCACACAAGACACCGTTTATACCGAACCGTTTTTGGCTTATCGTATTAAAGATGTCAATATTTACCTGTCCAAATCTAAGGAAATAGATACCCGCCAAAAAAAGGATTCTGCTGTTTATGACGGCGTCAATATTTATGCGATTAATGACCGGTTGCGTTACAAGCCCAAATTATTGGCGCATTCCATTTTTATCAAGCCCGGACAATTGTTTAGTGATCAAGCCCGGTTGCGCACGCATCGTTTGTTGATGAGCTTGCAAAATTTTAAGCAAGCTTATATTCAATACGATGAAAACCGGCAGGATACAACTTTGACGGCTAATATTTATTTAATTCCCGAAAAACGCTTTAGTTGGAAAGGGTCAGTAGATTTTACACATTCCAACATCCATGATTTCGGTATAAAAGGCAGTATGTCATTTAGTGCCAAAAACTTATTTAAAGGGGCGGAAGTACTCAATACATCGCTGTATTTTATGACGGCTTCATCAAAGGGTTTGAATACTTCGGAACGGCTTTTTGATGTCAATGAATTCGGGGCTGATGTCACCTTGAAATTTCCGAGATTGCTTTTGCCATTCGGATTGAGCAAATATATTCCCAAATATATGATGCCCAAAACCTATATAACGTTTTTGTCAAATTCGCAGACCAATATCGGTTTGGATCGTAGTAAATATGCCGGTATTTTCGGTTTTGAATGGCGTCCTATCAAAGAACGAAAATTTAAGGTGGATTTGCTCAACTATATGTTTATTACCAACAAAAAGGCATATAAATATTTTGAGATTTATACTTTGGCTTTTAAGCAGGTACAAGATATAGCCCAACAATTAGGACAAACACTCAATGCCCCCGAAGCAGCAGATGCATACCTTAATTCATTATTGCAAGATACCAATTTTGCTATAGCACACCCCGATATTTACCGCCAACTGAAAACCATCAAAGAGCGGGAAAAACGCATCACCCAAAACATATTTATTTTAAGTCAAAAATTTGATTTCTTTTACGATAGTCGTAAGCATCCGTTACAACCGGATTTTTATCTGTTTAATTCAACTTTTGAGTTAGCCGGTGGTTTGATGAGCGCTTTAAAAAGCACATTAAATCAAAATGAATACGGACAATATACCATAAATAATGTACCTTATGCCGAATATTTTAGAACCGATTTGAGTTTTATCAAACATTGGCAGTTACACAAAGAACATATTTTGGCATACAGAGCATTTATTGGCTATGCCGCCCCTTACGGCAATTCTGAAAGTGTGCCGTTCGTATCTAGTTATTTTGCAGGCGGTTCTAATGATATCAGGGGTTGGCGGGCATATTCGTTGGGGCCGGGTTCAACCGGTGGACCCAATGAATTTAACGAAGCCAATTTTAAATTAACCACCAATTTGGAATACCGTTTTCCTATAGCCGGTTATTTTAAAGGCGCTTTGTTTACCGATGCCGGCAACATTTGGAATATTAACAATGGCGAAACCGACCCAAATAGTCGTTTTACCGGATTGCAGTCGTTAAAAGACATTGCTGTAGCAAGCGGATTTGGTTTACGGGTAGATTTTACCTATTTTATTATCCGTTTTGATTTGGCTTACAAAGTTTATGATCCTGCCAAAATTAACCAAGCACGTTGGATAGATTTAAAAAACACCAAATTAACTGATGGTGTTTTAAATATCGGTATTAGTTATCCGTTTTAATATAAATGGCTTTTTTGTCAAAAAAAATTTTTATTATGAAAAACTTCCTATTAATGTTGGCATTTTCAGTTTTGCAAATAGCCAATGCACAACTTCAAGATTTGATAGTAACGCCCCCGTATTATATCAAAACGGTTAAACTTGATGACGGCAAACAACCGGTTTCATCGCCGATTATTCAGTTGGGACATCGCATTCATTTTTCTTTTGACGACCTGCAAGCCGATGAAAAGGAATATTCATACAAAATTTTACGATTTGATGAAAATTGGCAACCGAGTATTTTGAACGAATCGGAATATATAGACGGATTTGCTTCAAATATCATAACAGACATAACCAGTTCGACCGGCACGCTACAATCATACACGCATTACAATTTGGTTTTGCCCAATGATGATACCCGAATTTTGTTATCGGGAAATTACTTGTTACAAGTATTGGATGATGATGAGAATGTGGTGTTTAGTAAGCCGTTTATTTTATATCAAAAAGATATCAATGTCGGTGTACAAGTCAAATGGGCAACGGATGTACAACTCAATGATAGGATGCAATTTATTGATTTTTCGTTATATGTGTCGGGCTATACCATTCAAAATGAATCGGAAAATCTCTTGGTTAAGATTTTTCAAAACAATGATATCAATCACAGTATCAATTTCAGACAACCGACCTTTTACAAAGGCGCCGAATGGGCTTATCATTATCCGCACAAAGCGCTGTTTGAAGGGCTTAACGAATTTCGACGTTTTGAATGCAAAGATGTACGCGGCTACAATTATGGTATAAGCTACAAAGAACTCACGGATAAATTGTATGATTTTTATACTTATACCGCCTTACCGAGAACACATTATTCCTATTATAAAGATATTGACGGTTGTTACATTTTAAATTCAGTTCAGGCCTACGATGATGTTAATGCCGAAGCGGAATATGTCAAAGTGCATTTTACTTATCAAGGTGATTTGAATGACGGTGAAACCATTTATGTTGTTGGTCGTTTTAATGATTTTACGGCTGATGATTCATCGCGGTTAAATTATAATGATGAAACCGGTACGTATGAAAATGTACAACTGCTCAAACAGGGTTATTACGATTATATGTTTGTGACAAAAAATGCCAGTGGACAGATAGACCGGACAGCTATTGAAGGCAGTTTTGCCCAAACCGAAAATATTTATAAGGTTTTGGTTTACTACAAAGCACCCGGTGCCCGTTATACCAAAATCATCGGCTATGGAGAAGCATCATCTGATGATATCAGGTGAGATTTAGAAAAATGAGGAAATGAGGATCTTTGGTGCTTCAAAGAGTATTTTGTCTTAAAATAAATGCGCAACGCTTCATACTATACACCTGCTTATAATTTGAGGAATTGAGGAAAAATTGTGCCGAGTGCAAATGAAAAGTATCAGACGCTTTACCCTTACATTTTTTACCTGATTTTTGTTTCTTAATTGGATGATTCTAGACTTTTTACAGCAGATCTTAATTGTACTTTTTCACTTTCTACTAGTTCGCTTGGCACTTTCCACTAGGTACTTTTTACTTTTTCCTGTTTTCGCCACTTTTTTTGTTTGAAAAATTAAACTACTGATACTGTGTAAATTAACTATGATATTTTTTATTTTTGGGTGTCTCGGACTTGTTTTTTGCAATGAATAATTATTTATTTGTAAGTCTTACATCACTTAGATTGCAAAAAGTATGATTATTGGCGGTCATTACCCTTGCCATACGAAGGTTTTCCGTAAATTTCAAGTTTTTCGGACGTTAAAAACAATCTGCTGTTTGAGCTAAACGAGTGTGTTGTAAGAAAACGAAAATTTTCAATCAACCGGAAATATAAATTGAAAACGAAAGCTCTTTATGCGAGTTCAGATTGTTTAGGGAGAAAAACGTAGAAATTAGGA
>WFZY01000283.1 GCA_015489265.1 Flavobacteriaceae bacterium
GATTTACAATGCGTGCCGGCAACAGATTGACCGGCTGTTTGAGAAATTTTTGATACGATGCCGTCCCGTCAATTTGCGGAAAACCCATAGCAGTGGTTTCCCAAACTTTCTTTTGGGCTTTTAACACATTGTTTTGGGCTTTTTTTAGGTTGGCGTTGTGTTGTAAGCCATACTCTATGGCATCTTGCAACCCGAATTTGCTTTGCTCTTGCGCCTGCGAAATGGTTATGGTGAAAAATATAAATATTATAATGTATAATTGTTTCATTTATCTGATGATATAGTTAACTGGTTATTTGGTTAAATTAAAATAGCCCCAAGTGCCAAGTGGAAAGAACCAAGTGCGATTTTTTTATAGTAATTTCCACTTTTTCGCTTTTCACTAAGCACTAATGACTTTCCACTAATAACTTTAATTTTTTTCTGCCTTTTTTAGTTGAGATACCACTTAAAAACATATTTAAAAACATTTCCATGGTTTTATCTTTATCAAAGGATTCCGGTGGAAACAATTCGGGATTTGATAAGTTGATAGTGTTGACAAAATACATGCGTTTGATAAATTCTTTATCCAAATCGTCCTTATAATAGCCTTGTTTAATACCTTTTTTCAAATTGTGTTCTAAACATTCCATGATGGAATCAAACTTTTTTTGCTCTAATGCAGTGGCAATTTCCGGATAATATTTCTTTAATTGATATTGCGGGGAAGTATCTGCGTGTTTTAAATTTTCTTTAATAATATCTTTAATTCTAAATAACTCTTGGTACGGATTGAGTTTCATCAAACAGATTTGATCAATTTGCGTTTGAATTTTGTCAAAAATATAATTGGCGGTTTCTTTGACCAAGTCTTCTTTACCGGAGAAATATTGGTAAATCGTTTTTTTGGAAATCCCCAATTCATGGGCAATTTGGTCCATGGTAACATTTTTGATACCATATTTAAAATATAAATCAGCTGATTTTTGAATGATTTTGTCTTTCATTTGTTTTAGAATTTATTTTGCAAAGATACTGCGGAAACTTTTAATACGCAAATAGTTTTTAAGGTTTTTGTTTTAGATAAAAAAATCCGGCAGACATAAACATCTGCCGGATTAGGATTGCTTATTAAAGTAAAGCTTTTAGTCTCTGTTGATATATCGTAAAATGTAATAGCTGACAATATATCCTACAGCCATACCGATTATGGCTTTAAGAGCAAAATCTCCGGATATAAAAGTTTTGACAATGCTATATTCAACTTTATCAAAAATCATGTAGTAATGATAAAAAGCCGTGAATATAAATCCCCAAGTTATTCCGATAAGTTTATATTGTTTATCCGATATATTTAAAAAAGGCACTCTTGCTTCCATATGATTTGAATTTTACACAAAGATATAAAAAATTGAGGAATTGAGGAATGAGGAAATGAGGATTTTTTTGGTCTATTGTGGAAATGTATTGCCAATACATTTCTACAATTCTAATAAAATAGGGCAATGGTCGGAATGTTTGGCTTCGGGGAGGATAATACTTCGTTTAAGGTATGGTTTCAACTCAGGTGTAACCATGTGATAATCAATTCTCCAGCCCTTGTTTCGTTCACGCGAAGCGGCACGATAACTCCACCAAGTATATTGTTCGGATCGCGGGTCAAATTCGCGAAAACTATCCATAAAACCGCTGTTAATAAATGCCGACAACCAAGCACGTTCTTCCGGTAAAAAGCCGGATACATGTTGTAGTCGAACGGGGTCGTGGATGTCGCGCGGTTCATGACAAATGTTGTAATCGCCGCTGATGATAAGTTTTGGCAATTCTTTTTTCAATTGCTTGGCATAGCTCAAAAAATCGTCCATATAACGGAACTTAAATGCCAACCGGTCGGCATTGGTGCCGCTGGGCAGATACATACTCATAAACGAAAAGCCGTCAAAGTCGGCTCTGATATTGCGCCCTTCGGCATCCATATAATCGATGCCCGTGCCGTAAACCACATTTTTGGGTTTTATTTTTGAAATGATACCGGTGCCACTATAACCTTTGCGTTGTGCCGGAAACCAATACTGGTAATGATAACCGGCTTGTCGCAGCGCTTCTGTATCTATCTGATTTTCAACAGCTTTTATTTCTTGAAAGCCGACGATGTCAGCATCTGTTTGTTGTAGCCATTGCACTAAACCCTTGCGCATGGCGGCTCTGATGCCGTTGACGTTGTAGGATAAAATTTTCATTCGATATTTTTAGACTTTTTATAATGAAGTTTTTTTTGGATTAATTTGGCACTACAAAATAAGCAATTATTTAAAAAATTGCACTTTTTGTAGTGCAATTTTAGCATTTTTTTGGTTTAACACTTCATATTTTTTATACTAAATTTCATCTAAATCGGTAGCTTATTGTTTGTTTTCATTCATTTCATCACTTACAATTAAACCATCTTTGAGCCGGACTATCCGTTTGGCATGTTCGGCGATATCTTCTTCGTGAGTAACCAATACAATAGTGTGTCCTTTGCGGTGCAGGTCGTCAAAAAGTTCCATGATTTCATCGGAAGTTTTAGAATCGAGATTTCCGGTAGGTTCGTCGGCTAAAATGATGGACGGGTTGTTAACCAGCGCCCGAGCCACAGCCACTCGTTGGCGTTGCCCACCGGATAATTCATTGGGTTTATGGGTCATCCGGTCTGCTAATCCGACCGTTTTTAAAACTTCCTTAGCCCGTTTGGTGCGTTGATTTTTAGATTTGCCGGCATAAACCAAAGGTAAGGCGACATTATCCAGCGCTGTAGTTCGTGGCAACAAATTAAAAGTTTGAAACACAAACCCGATTTCTTTATTACGGATTTTTGCTAACTCATTATCACTTAATTTTTCAACTTCCTGACCATTGAGCCGGTATTTGCCCGAGGTGGGCGTGTCCAAAGCGCCGATGATATTCATCAAGGTGGATTTGCCACTACCTGATGGTCCCATCAAAGCGACATATTCGCCGCGATTGATATTGAGGTTAATACCACGTAGGGCTTTCACTAC
The DNA here is from genome assembly GCA_015489265.1 of Flavobacteriaceae bacterium. Taxonomy (GTDB): domain Bacteria; phylum Bacteroidota; class Bacteroidia; order Flavobacteriales; family Flavobacteriaceae; genus WGBX01. The sequence goes on from WFZY01000283.1 coordinate 3,024, forward strand.
TTCGTTCCCCATTTTAAAGTGACGCTGTATATCTTTGAGTTCTATGACCGGATTTTGTTGAGGAATTGAGGATTTGTTGTAGTTCATTGTAAAATTCGTTTTTTGGATTATTATTTTGTGCTACGAATTATATTTCTGCTTTTTATTTGAGGAATTGATGATTTTTCGCTGTTTCATTGATTATTTGTGGCTTTAATATTTGTTTACTACTTTATACTTCACTGCTGCATGTAATTTGAGGAATTGAGGATTTATTGTGCTTCACTAGATATTTTGTTCATTTATGCTTACTATTTAATTCATACCAAAATCCTGTTTTTGATTTGAGGAATTGAGGATTTTATATACTTCATAGATTGTTTGGTTCTTTAATGTTTGTTTACTTCTTAACTCTTTGCTTCTGCATATATTTTGAGGAATTGAGGATTTATATTGCTTCAAAATTTGTTTTCTTTACTGATGTTTACTTCTACTTCATATGAAATTACTGCTTTTTATTTGAGGAACTGAGGATTTTTTTTGTCATTTCGAACGTAGTGAGAAATCACTTTTCAATTCAGATTTTCAATTGAAACGCACGAAAATGCGTCGCTACCGGATACTAGCTACTTGTAACTAAACTAATATTATCAATCAATCTAATCTCTCCTGCATACACAACGATAAACCCCCGGTATTTGTTACCGGCTATTTTTTGTGTAGCCGGTTTTAAAGTTTGTTCATCAGCTATTTCAAAATATTCCAATTCCAAATACGGGTGAGCAGCAATGGCATTTTCTACAAATTTTTTGACTGTTTCAAGATTTTCTTTTTCAAACAATATGGCGCTTTGTTTCAATACTTGGTATATAAATGGAGCAGCGGTTCTATGATGCTTGGTTAGCCGGCGGTTGCGCGAGCTCATGGCTAAGCCATCCGCTTCTCGGTAAATGGGAATAGGGACTATTTCAATCGGTAAATGTTCTTTTTCGACCAATTTTTTGATGATTTGCAACTGCTGAAAATCTTTTTCGCCGAAATAAGCTCTATCGGGTTGCACCACTTCAAACAATTTTTTGACCACAGTACCAACGCCGTCAAAATGTCCCGGACGGTGTTTGCCTTCCATTTCGTTTTCCAATCCGTCAAAATCAAAATGCTGACTTTTAATTTGTCCATCATAAAAATCATGTGCGTCGGGATAAAACACTATGATTTCTGGTGATATGTTTTTCAGTAAAGCCAAATCGGATTCAAAGGTACGAGGATATTTTTTTAAATCATCCGGATTGTCAAACTGGGTCGGATTAACAAATATGCTGACAGCCGTTACATCATTATCCTTTAGTGAATTTTTAACCAGAGCCAAATGCCCTTGATGCAAAGCGCCCATAGTCGGCACAAAGCCGATGGATTTTCCTTGTTTTTTGAGGTTTTTAAGGTGATTTTCAAGTGCTTTTTTATAGTGGAATACTTTCATTATGAAAAATTTAACTAGCAACCGGAGTTGATGAGCTTCAAATATACATCAAAATTTTGTATCTTTGTAAATCAATAACAAGCCATAGTTTTATGAAATCTAAAAACTTTTTAATTGCTTCGTCGGGTATTTATCCCTACATGAGCCATAATGATACGGCTAATTTGGCTTATAAGATAGCCCGTTCCGCCAATAGTAAAGGTAGTCAAATCAGAATGTTTATGCCACGATTCGGAACAGTAAATGAGCGGAAGCACCAGTTGCACGAAGTGATTCGACTTTCTGGTGTCAATATTGTAATTAATGATGACGATATGCCTTTGATTATCAAAGTCGCTTCTATACCTAAGGAACGTATGCAGGTTTATTTTATAGATAATGATGAGTTTTTTAAACGTAAAGCCGTTTTTGCCGATGATGATAACCAATTGTTTGAAGATAATGATAGTCGCGCCGTATTTTTTACTAAAGGTGTGGTCGAAACGGTAAAAAAACTTAAATGGCGACCGGATTATATCTTTGTATTTGATTGGTTCTCAAGTTTATTGCCTTTATATATCAAGACGTATTACAAAAATGAGCCCTTGTTTCATGATAGTAAAATTTATATTGTTTTATCAGATGAAACCTTTGAAAAACCCATGTCTGAGAACTTAAAAGACAAGCTGGTTTTTGATGAATTGCCTCAAGAATTTATAGAAAAATATAAAGAACCTACTGAAATAAATCTACTAAAAAATGCCATTGATTTAGCCGATGGTGTGATAGTACGCACTAAAAATGTGCCGGATGCCATTGCCCAACATCTTGAAGGAAAAGATTTGGATGTTGTCGATGTGTCCGATATAGATTTGGACGAAAATGAAAGCGAATTAAAAGCTCGTGTAATCGAGGCATTTGGTGAAAAATCAACGGCTAATTAATGTTTTACTTAATTTTATTAAAAAAACTATTTATGTTAAACAAACGAAACGGTTTAATCATATTGCTTATAGCAGTTATGTTAAACATTTCTTGTAAAAAAGATTTTACAACTATTGGAAATAAAATGATTGATAAGCCCTTGTTTGAAGGGAAGCTTTATCAAGACGGTTTAGTCAGAATATATGATCAACGGGTAGAAAAAGTCATGAGTACAGGGTCTGCCGGTATAGTCGGAAGTAATTTGCCAATTGCCTCTTTGGGTATCTATAAAGATAATAAATTCGGCACCTTGACAGCAGATATTGTCAGTGATATATTGCCGGATGCTATTAAATTTAGTCAAGAATTTGGTGATAATGTCAAAATACTCGGGGCAAAGTTTCTGGTACCTTATTTTTCGCACACCAAGGTGGATAACGGTGAAAAAATATATGTCTTGGATTCTATTTTTGGTAGTCATAAATTTGAAATAAAAGTTTTTGAACAAACCTACCTCTTACCGACTTTTGATCCGGATACTAATTTAGAAAACAGAAGACATTATTATTCTGATTTTGATTTCAATCCGTATAAAAGTACCATGATAGCCGATACTATTGATTTTAATGTCAATACAGCGGCTTATATTACTTATCAACGTGAAAAAGACGGGACTTTTAAATTAGATGAGAATGGTGAAAAAATCGTGAAAGACTCGTTGGGTCCTCATATGATTATCAAATTGGACACAACTTTTTTCAGACAAAAAATATTTGACCATTCAGGGGAAAATGTTTTGAGTAATATAGAACGTTTTAAAGATTATTTTCGAGGTATTTATATGGAAGCCGTTAGTGATAATGGCGAGGGCTTGTTAATGCAATTGCCCTTTAATAAAGCAAAAATATTAGTGCAATATACCGAAGAACACACTGATGACAATGGTACACCCGGTGATACTTCCGATGATACGGTTGAAACCGTCTATAAAGAGTTGAATATGAAATTGGGTAATACCGTTGTGAACCATTATGATAACAACTTAAGCAGTTATGCGCAAACAGCACTCAATAACAGCGATTTAATCAATGGTGATGAAGAAATTGTTTTGAAAGGTGAAGCCGGTTCGGAAGCGGTCATTCAATTATTTGATGAACAACAGTTGCGTGATTTGCGTTTATCCGATTGGATGATCAATCGTGCCGAACTGTATTTTTATGTTGATAAAACGGCAACAGATGAGATGTTAGCACAGCCCAATCGCCTGTTTTTATATGATTATGACAATGAGAACATCTTAGCTGATTTGCAAGCGCAGGAGAATATTCCGGATAATGATTACAAAGAATATAACGGTAAACTCGAAACCGATAAAGACGGACATCAGTATTACAAATTCGGTATTACCAGACATATCAGAAATGTTATCAAGCAGGATTCGACCAATGTCAAATTAGGACTACGTGTA